>CALMAV010000504.1 GCA_937859895.1 uncultured Bryobacterales bacterium
CTTCGAATATGAGCCTTCGTTTTGGGAGACTTGTCCATCTCTTTAAACCAACCTTCCACTGCCATCGGCCTGACCGCCCCGATGAGGTAATCTCCCCAACGCGGCTTGATGTGCTGGTTGATGTTCGACAGATAAGACTTCCGAGTTGAATAGCGTTCCGGCAACTCTTCCGCGATGTACCTGTCACAGAGACCGCCAAACGTCACGGTTCCCAGATGGTGCATGGGCTTTTCAGCGTTGAGTTTGAGGAGAATCGCTTCGACGGCTTTTCGGGCCTGAGCTTCGGTTTTGTACATATCGGTGGTGCCGATGAAGAGAGCCTTTCGTGCTCTCCCTCCAGTCGCTGCATCCTCGTAGTACCGAAACTCCCAGACGTCTGCGCTCTTCGCCCGCTTCTTCAGGGTTAAACTTCCGAATTGGTAATATGCTCGTGATTTCAAGGTTTCCTCCCTGACTCACGGCACTAATGGCGTGGCTCAAGGATAGTCGAATGAGTTGTGAATTCGCCAGTAAAATCAGGCATTTCATCCACGACGAACGGTGTTCAACCCGCCTGTTTGCGGTCGATCCACTGGTCGATGGCGGAAGCCCGGAAACGCCATAGCTTGCCAACCTGAACGCCTGCAATTTGCCCACGAAGAACCATGCGCTGAAGCGTGCGCGGGTGGACTCCGAGCACGGCGGCAGCGGCATGACTGTCCAGTAAGGGTTCGACACCTGCTCGACCGAGAATGGGCAGCAGGCGCTCAGATGCGGGTGGTTTTTCTCGTCGAACATTCAAGCCTCCAAGTACGTGACTTGAAAGTGACCGTTTGCGGTCGCGAAGTCCAATGAGTTTGCCGCCCGGCCTTATGCGGCGGCCGCATAAGGCCGGTGTTCGACTGGCGGAAACTTTGAATAAGCTACGCTTGAGCGGGGTTAAAGCAGAGTGGAACCAAAGTTGATAATGGCTACGTCTAAGGTACTAACGGCGGTGGAGAACGTCGCCATTCTGCTGCTGGATTGTTGATCCCTCTTTTGGAGAGATTGGGGATAGGCCATGCAGCAGAGGTTCAAAACAAGGCATTTAGAAGCGGTTATCACCCTGGCCGAGGAGATGCACTTCGGCCGCGCGGCGGAGCGAGTCGGCCTATCCCAATCGGGTCTTTCCCGGTGTATTCAGGGCGCCGAACGCGAGGCGAATGCCAAGCTATTCGAGCGTGATCGACGTTCAATCGAAATCACAAACGCCGGCCGATCCTACGTGGAACACGCACATATCTCTCTCGCCCATGGGGAGAGGGCAATTCGGTCGGCTAGAGAGACGAAGGACAGGGCCGGGCATTTTCTGGAGATCGGAAAGTCGCCCGATGTGGACCCCGTCTTGGTAGAGGTTCTCTACTCCATCAGATTGCCCCTGTATTCTGACCTGGAAATCAGCATCCACAGTGAGCCTTCGTCCGATCTGGCGCACGGGTTGATGAGCGCTGACCTTGATGTAGCGCTCATCACGCAGCCTGAGCGAAACGCAAAACTGACGATGACCAAACTGGCTGAGACGCCGCTGCACATCGTCTTGCCACGCGAACACAGCCTCGCATCGAAGAGCGCAATCAAGCTAGCAGACCTTCGTGACGAGCGGTGGATCATCTACCAGCAGCGCACACATCCGTTGCTTTACGAGAGGATTATGAAGCTGATGCGGGATGAGCATATC
>CALMAV010000505.1 GCA_937859895.1 uncultured Bryobacterales bacterium
GGCTACCCGGATTGCAAGACCACCAAACAGATTGGTGGCGAGCAGCGCAAGGATGTTCCGCTTGAAGAGAAGTGCCCGAACTGCGAAAGCAACTTGGTGCAGAAGTTTGGGCGATACGGCGAATTTATTGCATGCAGCAACTATCCGAAGTGCAAGTACGTCAAGCAGAAAACTATTGGCGTGCCGTGCCCGAACTGTTCAGGTGGCGAGATTGTGGAGCGCCGCTCTAAGCGTGGCAAGACATTCTTCGGCTGCAACCGTTACCCCGACTGCGACTTCGTGGCCTGGGGCAAGCCGATACCGGAGAAATGTCCGGATTGTGGCAGCAGTTATTTGATCGAAAAATATCTGAAAGCCGGACCCGTAGCACAGTGTCCGAATACCGAGTGCAAGTTTAAGCGTCCGCTGGAGCTGTCCGAGATTCCAGTAGAAAGCAGCGTCGCCTAGTTTATCCGTGTTGACCGGAGCTGGCTGGAGAAGGCCCTAGCTTCGGTCAAGCCTGGATTTTCATATTTATCTCGGCCTGTTAGCAGCTGTCTGTAGTAGTTGGTTGCAGATAGCTCGTCGCCTGCTTGCCTCGCCGAGCGAGCGGCTCCCAGCAGGGTATTAAAGCAATTTGGATCAGTATGGAGCGAAAGCTCATATTGTGTAAAAGCGTCTTTGAGGCGGTGTAAATCAAACAACATGTCTGCCAGCATGGAGCGCGCACTGATTTCTACTGCGCCTTTCCCTTCACGGTCCTGCTTGTCGGCAGTTGTTGTCATCAAAGCGATGGCGTCTTCTGAGTGGCCTTCAGCAAACAACATCCACGCATGCGCTTCGTTGCCGAACGGTGACATTGAGTCAGCTGCGTAGGCAAATTTCGTTTTCTTTAGCTCGTCGATTTTTCCTTCGTATCCTGCGACAGCTGCTTGCGCTCCAGCCGCGTCGCGAAGATGGCCGGCTGCAATGGCGCGAGTCAGAAAGATGATTGCCTGAAAGTCAGGAAAGTCGTCAGGTGTCGGAGATTGTTCAGCCTGCTCCCATTGGCTAGTTTCAAGTAAATAGAGGGAGGGAAATCGTACTCGAACGTAGCTAAACATTCCGGGCATTTCAGCGTAAGCTTCTCTCGGAACTCTTACGCCCTCCTCTTCGATCCTTCTGGCGTCCTCAAAGCGGCCCTGTTGCAGATACGAATACTCAAGAAAGTTCATCGCATGCAGGCGATCGTGCGTGGAGTTCTGCTTCTCAGCAGCGGCTTTCGAAGCAAGGTTTGATCGGATGTCATCGTCCCACAGGCCTAACCGAGTGAAGATGTGCGACGGCATGTGGAGCGCATGGGGCGAGTCAGGTGCTATGGAAGCGTACCGACGGGCCGCCGCTAGACCTTGCTCTGCCATCACGGGGTTGTCGCAAGCATGAATGATGTAGTGAGCTGCCCCGGGGTGATTCGGCTGCCGAGCGAATACGCTTTGCAGAATGGCAACGGCTTGACGCGTGATCGCGAAGTTATTGTCCGTCGCTTTAGGAGAGGTCATTAGCGACAGCGCGTAAAACAGTGCAGCTTCGTCGTCTTCCGGGTACCGGTCGTGAAGTTTTAGAAGTGATTCTTCGTAAGCCTTCCGGCGTTTCTCAAACGGAGTCTTAGGATCTGGTGAGAAAGACGCACTAGCTGCAGCAACGAGGCCTGCCTCTTGAGGTGTCTGGGGGTTAGCGGCTTGGACCTGTTCGACTAGCCTGGCGCCCTCGGCTAACTCGGTATCAGTGGGTCGGTCCCAGAGTTGGCGATAGAGGCTCATGGCTTCACCCCAGTAGGCCATCGTGCAGCCCGTATCCTGGTTTGCAATAGCAGCGAACCCATCATGTGCTGCCTTATAGCTGAAAGAGTGAAGTAGCGCTAGGCCGCGGTTGAAAGCTTCCTGATGACTCTGAGAGCAGGAGATAGAAAAAGAGACCGAGCCCAAACCTTTTATCTTGGCGGGTTCGGAATGCTGGTGTTCCGGCACTTGGGCCGGCAGGCTCGTAATGGCGATCAGAATGGTAAGGAGAATTCGCATGTACTGCAATCCACCCAGCAGGGGACAAATAGCTGACTAGCTAATCCGCAACCGTCATGGTAGGCCGGGCACGTGACTTGCTTGCTTCAGCTTTCTCAATCACAGTCTTGGCCAATGCGGTGAATAAATCCGACTGTGCAGATTGTCCCTGCGTCGCAATCGGTTTACCCGTATCGCCACCCTCACGAGTCTTCGGATCAAGTGGAATCTCTGCCAGCAACGGCACCCGCATCATCGCTGCCGTGCGCGCTCCGCCGCCTTGTCCAAACACATACAGCTTTTCGCCATGGTGCTCCAGGTAGCTCATGTTTTCGACAATCCCCAGTACCGGCTCGCGCACCTGCTCGAACATCAGCACTGCTTTGCGCGCGTCTTCCAGCGACACATCCGATGGCGTTGTTACAATCACCGCGCCCGTTAACGGCGTGGTCTGAATAAGTGTTAACTGCACGTCTCCTGTGCCCGGAGGCAGGTCGATCACCAGGTAATCTAAATCGCCCCAATCTACATTGCGGAGAAATTGCTGGATGACACTATTCAGCATCGGTCCGCGCCACACGAGCGGTTTATCGCCAGGGTTTAAAAAACCCATGGACATCAGCTTGATGCCGTACGCTTCCAACGGCCGGATACGCTGGCCCTGTGCGTAGGGAGTCTCGCGAACACCCATCATCAATGGCACATTGGGACCATAGACATCAGCATCCAGCAAGCCAACTGTATGCCCGAGTTTGGCAAAACTAATGGCCAAATTCACTGCAACGGTGCTCTTGCCTACGCCGCCCTTACCCGAACCAACAGCAATGATATTTACTACACCCGGAATGGGCAGCTTTGGCTGCTCGCCCGGAGTTTGAGGACCCATACCTCACGCTAACACCAATCCGGCCTGCGGCTTTAGATCGAAGCCGGCGAAATCACCGCGCTCCCATTTGGGAAAAGCTGCCGCTGCAATCATCGCCGCGTTATCGGTTGCAAGGTGATTGGAAGGGAAGTAGAACTGAAACCCGTTTGTCTGAGCAGCGGCTGCGCGCAAGCCTCGATTAGCCGCCACACCACCAGTAATCAAAATCGACTCGGCACCGATCTGATCAGCCGACAGCAGGGCACGACGCAGTAGTTCCTCCACCACCGTCTTCTGAAAGCTGGCAATCAGGTCGAGCGTTCGCTGTGGTGTAACACGAAGCCAGCCTTCCAGGGAACGATTGGTGTTCTGCTTTCGCCCCTCGATCTCAGCAGCGATGTCCGAATTTTCGGTCCATCGAAGAACCGCCGTCTTTAATCCACTGAACGAAAAATCCAACTCGCTGCCGCGAATCCGTACCGGCTTAAACTTCACTGCGTCCGGGTTACCAAACGAAGCCAATTGGTCCAGCACCGGACCGCCCGGATAGCCAAAGCCGAGCAGTTTCGCCACTTTGTCGTATGCTTCACCTGCCGCGTCGTCACGTGTTTTGCCCAACAGCTTGTAGGAGCCTAGCTGCTCAACCGAGAACAGATGCGTATGCCCGCCGCTGACCACCAGCGCCAGAGCAGGGAACTGAACGCCATGATTTTCAATCAACACCGAATGGATGTGACCCTCAACGTGGTTCACCCCGATCAATGGCAGTCCAGTCGCAAGGCAAAGCGCCTTGGCGTAAGTCACTCCAACCAGAAGCGAACCGACCAGTCCTGGCCCCGAGGTCACGGCGATAGCGCTCAGCTCCGAATAGTTCGTACGGGCATCCACCAGCGCCTGCCTGACAACCGGCACAATGGCTCGGAGGTGTTCGCGTGAGGCAAGCTCGGGGACCACTCCGCCGTATCGCGCATGCACATCGAGTTGCGAGGCAATGACACTAGAGCAAACATGGAGCCCGCGCTCGACCACAGCCGCTGCCGTTTCGTCGCACGAACTTTCGATCCCTAGAATAAGAGGTTGGTGCAAGTTTCTGACTTCAATTATGAACTTCCCGAGGAGCTGATTGCTCAAGCGCCGTCGCTTAACCGTAGCGGCTCACGCATGCTGGTGGTCGATCGTCAAGCAGGGCGGTTCTATGACGATCACTTCGTCAACTTGCCTGCTTATCTTCGAAGCGGAGACTGCCTTGTACTAAACAACACCCGAGTCTTTCCCGCCCGTCTGCATGGTCGGCGGAATACAGAGAGCGGCGCCGAGGTGGAAGTCTTCCTCGTGCGCGCTCTCGATGATGACGAGACAACGTGGACCACCTTGGTAAGACCTGGCAAACGCGTTCGGTTAGGCGACCGCATACACTTCTCACCTGATCTGTCTTGCGAAGTACTAACTCACGGCGACTTCGGTGAGCGCACTATTCGATTTGAAACGCAACTGCCGATCCGTGAACTGCTCGATCAACTCGGCGAAGTCCCGCTACCTCCGTACATCCATCGGCCGCCGGACGGGTCTGACCGCGAGCGCTACCAAACTGTTTACGCCCAAAACCGTGGCTCGGTAGCGGCGCCTACAGCAGGCCTGCACTTCACTCCACAGCTTCTCGAGCTATGCCGAAATGCCGGTGCCCAAACTGCTCACGTCACTCTGCATGTTGGCCTCGGAACATTCGCGCCTTTGCGTGAGCAATCTCTCGATCAGATCCGCCTGCACAAAGAACAGTTTGCAATCAGCGAGTCCGACGCCCAAACTATGCGAGATGCGGCGCGTCTGATATGTGTGGGGACCACCAGCGTTCGGACTGTTGAAACTGCCTGCGCTCGTGGTGGCTTGGCCTCCATGCAGGGCGAGACGGATTTGTTTATTCAACCCGGGTTTCCATTCAAAGCCACGGGAGCCATGCTGACCAACTTCCACCTTCCCCAATCCAGTCTCCTGATGCTGGTCTCTGCCTTTGCCGGAATGGACCTGATGCTGGCCGCATATCGCCATGCAGTTGCCGCCCGTTACCGGTTCTTTTCCTATGGCGACTGCATGCTTGTTTTCTAATCAAGTACTTTTATTAAGAAGCCCCTATCTATGTCTGTCTTGCTGTTTCGTCCCTGCGCTTCGGCGCTTCTAGCCGTATTCGGCTGCTCCCTTTGCCTGTCCCAGACCGCCCCCAAACTACGGTTGCCTGATACGGTTGCACCAACCAGTTACAAAGCTTCGCTGACTCTCGACCCGGCCAAGCCTGACTTTTCCGGAGCAATCACGATCAATGTGGCCATCAAGCAACCGGAAGACATCATCTGGCTAAACGCGACGAATTTGAAGGTCCAGGATGCCTCGTTCGTGTCGGGCGGCAAGACTTTAGCGGCCAAGACGCTCGCTGATCAACCCGACTTTCTTGGCTTGCAGTTCCCGTCTCAGCTTCCCGCCGGGTCCGGCCAGATAACCATTCATTACACCGGGGCGGTGCGCCAGCAAGACTCGTCCGGTATCTTTCATATGGTTGATAACGGCAAT
>CALMAV010000506.1 GCA_937859895.1 uncultured Bryobacterales bacterium
AGTAGCCTACTGCCACGCCAACCTGCATGATTTTGCCGGCGCGAAAGAACCTGCTCAGAAAGCGCTATCTTACGCTAAAACGGCAGGGCAGCGTACCCAAGCCAATAACCTGATCAGCTACATAGAAGAGCAGTCGCAAGGGCCGTCTACATTGAAGGCAACGTCAGGGAAAAACGAAGCACCCGCTCTTACGCGTTTGGAAAGGCAGAGTGGGGAGACATCGCAGATCCAGCATATGGACCTGTCGCATGTGGCAGGAGTAACCAAGAATTTCGAATGCAGGGAGGGAGCCTTTCGGCTACGCGTGCAGGTCGGTGATAGTGAGATGGTATTCGGGATGGCGGATCCCAAAGACATCGTCGTGCGCGGGGTAAAAGACCTTCAGTGGAGCTGCGGGCCCTTGAGTCCGCAGAATGTCACCGTATTCTACAAGGAGTCCAGCGATTCCAAGCTGGCCGGGACGATTTCCGAACTGGTCTTCTGAACGGGTAGCCCACGGTGGCTCCGCTTCAAACTGGCCCCCGGTGATGACGAACAGTAGCTCTTGTAATACTGATTCGGAACAAGCGTGAGAAAAACTCTTTGTATCTTGCTGCTGGGTTTGTTGCCTATTCGGGCGCGAGAAAAGAGCCTCGACACGGAGCTAGTCAGGAATCGGGACGAGCTGTGGCTCCAGGATGGTCATCTCGCCGGTCCGGGCGCACAAATTTTGAAGGAGGCGATCTCTCCGGCACAGCTTTTATTGATGAGAGAGGCTCACGGCACGGTCGAGGTCCCGGCGCTCATGGGCGGACTGTTCGAAGTGGCCGCTGCGCGAGGCTTCGGTACTCTGGCGCTTGAAACCGGGCCGCTTACCGCGGCGGAACTGGACAGGTGGATTCGCATAGAAATGGTGCGACCGCAGTGGCCGAGTTCCAAGAGCTATATCCACCAGTATCCTTTCCTTTTTACGGCTTCGCGGAGGAGTTCAGCTTTCTGAAGCGCTGCGCTCGGGCCGTGCCTAACGGAAGGCTCAAGCTATGGGGCCTTGATCAGAATACCTGGGCTCGCCGAAAGTGATGTTCAGCTAGATCCTCAAATTGAAGCCTGGACCCGCTGCCGCCGCGATGGTTCAACGCCTGCTTCATGAGGACGAAGAGGCGACCTCTTTGGTGATAAACAGTGGCAGCACAGGAGACCTTTAATTTACCGCCCTACGCTGAAAGTAGAACTCGAAGAACTGCGCGACTTACTGCAGAAAGAGGGCAACGTTCGTGGTCAGGCTCTGGTAGTTAACTTGCTTAAGAGCGAGGAGATCAACACGGACTAAGCAACCGGAGACCGCTACGAGTCCTTCCCTCGAGCGCTTCATAGGGCCGTGTGTTGAATCTGCTGCGGATCAATGACCTGGGGAGCGTATGTGGCAGAAACGGCTGATGCTACCGGTGCAACGTCAGTGCATATCTGGGTTGCGGGAGCAAAAGGATCGAGCTTGGAATGTACTTATATCGGGCGACCCTGCCGCACCACGTCCGGCTCGGCTGTTGATGAGATGCCCTCTCTTAAGCCCTTCATGAATCACCTCATAGACAGCCGTCACTCGACCGTATTCGACCTTTGCAGCATGCGTGCCGCTTGGGCCTCTTTCGGAAATATGGACACCGAAACGAACTGGATTGTATTTGGCTACGACTTCTCATCCTCGCGCCGGAATTCACTGCGGCAAAGCCAATTCCCGCTTCGTGATTTTGAGCGTAGGTGACTTGGGTCAGAAAGCCGCTAATTCACATCGACTAAGGAACATCCGACGGCGCGGGTTTGGGGCTCGGCAACAGGCATTCTGCCGAGAGTGGCATTGATGGCATCTTCCAGGTCGTGCACGGTTGCGGCTGGTCTGCTTCGGCCCACGTCAACCCAGCGGTTATCGATGCGCCCGTGATAAACCAGCTTGCCGGATGAGTCAAAGACTGCAGCTTCGGGAGCAACGCTGGCGTGGGCGCGAGCTACAAGCTTGTGATCTGCATCGAGAAGGGGACTGCCTGGAAGTTTATATTGTTCAATGTGCTTGCGGATGCTCGACACCGTCTCCGTACGGTCAGGGTAAACCAGCCAAAAAGGGATGTGCTGCGCTGCAAACTCGGCACTGATACGCTGGAGCTCTGGTGCGTAGCGGTTGGTTATGGGACAATCCGTGCGAACAAACAGGAGGACGTAAGCTGGTGCCGGTGTTTGGAATGGATCTTGCCGGAAGGCCTCCAGCGAAGTTATGTCACTGGCAATTGCTGCTGAAAACACTGCCCACAGCAGCCCGAACGAGCGAAGCATACAACTATCTAGAATGTAAAGTTTAAGCCGCCGCGCACTGACCGGGAAGCCTGAATAATCAGCAACTGCCGACCGTCAGCAGCACTAAACGGAAGGTAGCCTTGCGCTAGCAAATTGCGCATGTCCGCCGTTAGTTCCACCCGGCCCGGCATCCCAAAGATTCCCGGTACGGGCTGCCGAAAGTAGATATTCAAGCCGGGAGCAGCGTATTCCTGCTGAGTAGTGAAGACGTGACGGGGCATTACAGCACCGGTATCGACCCAGCCGTAGTCGGCAGCAATGCGCGTGCCCGTGGGGCGTAGTACGGCTTTGATGTTAACCGCAGCAAAGTTGGCTTCGCGGCTGCTCAGGGCTGGATGTGGGGAGGATGGATCCAGGCTTACCAAGCTCGAGGGCAAAGCGGAAAAAGCACCCATGCGGCCGTAAGCCAACCCAAACTCGACGTTTTCCGTAACCCGCTGATTGATGGAGCTAAGGAATCCGACCCGGCGGTAGTTTCCGATGTTCAAAGCAGATGATCGGGAAAACGTATCGGATAGCACGTCAGAAGCAATGGTTGAGGAGACGTCTCCTGCAAGGTTCACACGCCCATCGCTCACCTTTTCACCGAATGCGCTGAAAGCAAGTACTTGCGATCCGATCGCCTTGTTATATCCGAGCTCAACAGTCTGGGTTCGCTGCTGAGCCAGCCGACCGTTCCGGTTAGAGATCTGAGGAAGGCGTTGCAGCAGCCCCATCGAGTGAGCAAAGTCATCAGGATCGCCATCAAAAGCGGCAGTCTCAAGGTCGCTAGCCTGGGCGAGCGTCCGGTGACGAAGAAGCTGGTCGGGCCGCCCGCCATCGACGTATGAACCAATCCAAACTCCGGCATCGCCGGTATCGACAGTGGCGCGAGCAAACCGACTCAATCGGTTGGAGTGCTGGACATAATCCACCGACTCGCCGGTCACGCCGTATTCGAGATGCAGACGTTCCAGAGGGTCCATCGTCTGGTACAAACCGAATGACATTGTCCGGAGAGTAACTGCACCGGTTGAATTGGTTCCGACAGCGCCGCCCTGCGACGCCTGAAGGAGAGGCGAACCGATACCTGCAACTTGAGTAGCTGAAAATGTTACTTCCGGCGTCCGTCCAGGAGAATCTCCGCTATAGCTGTAAATAGCAGTTACCGCAATGGCTGGGGGCCCCGGCGAGTTTTCTTCGCCCAAGCTGCCACTCACCTGAAGCAAATTTTTTTCATAAAGCTTTGTGGAAAGAGCAAATCCAGTCCCAATCTGGCCAAGGGAGTTATCCGATACCAGCGGACCGCTATCACCGCCACTGAGGGAAAACAGAGCATGGGTTTCAGAGAAAGCCGGGATAGTCGGCCCAGTCGTGGAGTCTGGAGCGAGATCGGAGGGCAGAAAGCGATTAACCGGGCGCGTCGCAGAGGCCGAGCGAAGCACCCACTTCCAGTCGTCGCTCATGATGGCGGACGGCAGATGGTAGGTCACTTCAACGCTGCTGAAGAGGGTAGCGAGATGAATCTGCAGCACGCTGTCGGTGCCGGGCTTAACGCTTAGCTGCTCTCGAAAAGCGGGAAGGAAGCTAGACAACGAAGCACTCAGAGAGTACGTATCGGGCGGCAGCAACGCAAAAGCGAAACGACCATTAGTGTCGCTGGTGGCTTTGCTGATCGCCTGATGATACTTGTTCAGTAGCAGCACGGTAGCGCCCATTTGCGGGGTGCCACTCGCATCCATTACCGAACCGACAAGGTTGCCGGTCAAAGGCAAAGAGAGATCGGCAGCAGGAGTCGCCTGGGTCAGTAGGAGCAGGCCCGAGACTAACGCTAATCGGCCGAAATGTCTCCCGTTGAAACTTGCCGTGTGAGTTCTCCCT
Organism: uncultured Bryobacterales bacterium; assembly: GCA_937859895.1. GTDB lineage: Bacteria > Acidobacteriota > Terriglobia > Bryobacterales > Bryobacteraceae > Bog-105. The sequence goes on from CALMAV010000506.1 coordinate 4,186, forward strand.
GCAACAGTTACCTTAAAACGCCAACTACGATATTACCGTGAATGGAGCTGACGGGCTAATGCTCTTATTCTTCAGCTTGTCCGTCACCGTCATCTTCAGCGTGTACTTACCAGGAGTAAGTGATTTCAGAGGAAGTTTCTTCTCTACTGTGACCAGGAAAGACGAAGCATTTTGGATGTTCTGCAATTCCTCGGTCTGAGTCATCACCGTTTTATTCGTAGAGTCTACGACGTCGTAGGTGATTGTGCCCTCCGGCTTCTTAGTCTTTTCGTCCATACCGAAGTTGTAAAACTCGGTGTAGATGCCCATAGTCTCGGCCTGCTTAAAGTTATCGCCAACGCGTGGGCGAACTTTAGAGCTGCGGATAACGAATGGGCCACCGCCAATGCTCTTGGTAGGTACGCGCTCTAACTGGTCAGCCAGGATAACGGAACTCGAACTGAGCTGATCCTCATCGTAGTGAGGTACGTTCAGCGCCATCTCGAAGTTGTTCATCGTGTTCCCGACTATGTCTTTAGCAACGACATTGAGCCGATATGAACCGGGTGCGAGCGGAATGGTCTTGGAGTAGATCTGAGAACCGTTCATTGCCTGCTGTAGCATTTCAGCAGGTACTTCGGAGGAGACTGTATCTTCGAACCAATTGACCGGCCGTCGAGTCAACGAAGTGATACGCCCGTACAAGTTCACCGTAGTCTTGGCGACCTTGTCTTTGGTGGCGTAATTCAAATCGTTGTTCTTAAAAAGAAGCGTCAAGTTGGTCAGAACTGTGGAATCGGTAATGCGGACGTAATCGGCCCGCACCTGCATCGGCAGGCTATTGTAACGAATGGTGGAGTTAACAGCCGCTTCCAGATCTTTAAATTTAATAGCCGGCGCCTTCTGAAGTTTAGCGAGCTGTTCTAAGCGGGTAAACTCATTCTGGCTTTCCGAGAGCGGCTGAGTGCCAGTGCCAAGATGTGTGCCGTCGGAACGGGTAAACCGCTGGGTTTTATTGGCCAAACCCATCTGTTCGGCCTGAGTCAGACCAGCGCCGGGAACGTACAAAAGAGCGTCCTTGGCTGCCGGATCAGTCTCAATCTTGTACTCACCGCTCATGCTGGCATCAACAAACTCGATAATGATGTTTGTCCCGATTCCTTCGAGGTAGCGGTAGCGCCACTGCTCAAATGGATAGGTGGAGGTTTCGCCACCACCTTCTTCATAAGGACGCGTGTAACTGCCGCCAGAAGGGTGAGACTCAATTTCGTCCGCTGCGCCGTACTTGATGTAGATCATGCCGCGATCCGTCTTCCAGCCAGGGATACCGGATGCGTAGTGGTCGTTCGCATAGGCGATGCGACGGTAGTGCTCTTCTTTATACTCGTTTTCTTCGGTATCGGGCGTCGGATCGCGGCGCATCCAGAACTGCTCGACAAACTGCTGCCGCTCCTCATCAGTCTTCAGGCGCTTGAAGGCGGTCTTCTCTTCATCCGTGATGATGTAGACAACATCCTCGTTCATCCACTTCTTCCACGGCCCTGCCAATTCCCGCTCCAGGTCCTTCTGCTTCTTCGCCAACTGGCGTTTGGTCAGAGGCTTAGAAACAGTTTCGTTCTCACTATCGGACTGGGTTTTGCTTTGGGCATACGCCTGATTGAAACAGGCAAGTCCGGCAGAGATGCCAACCAGCATGCGTAGACGGTAGGCAGAGAAGGACTTCATAACAGGGAGATCACCTCAGGTCAGACTGCGATGGGTATACAGACAGTCTAAGTTCTATTCAGGATAACGTCAACGGCCCAGACGCAGCGTGTTGCAACTGCGTTTCTCCCAATTTATTTTGACCGGTACGCAATCCCGAATCTGGGAGTCAGGCCTTTCGGTATACGGAGATGCTGGTCCATGCGTGCTAGAACAGGGGAGGTTTTCGCCATAATCGTGAGCAACTTAGCGAGACACAAAGGTTGGCTACTGACGTGCTGACCAAACGTGAGATTAAAACGTAAAGAGATTCAGATAGCCGGGAAATAGTGAGCGAACCAAGAACTCAGTTTGCAGGAACCCTCCTGCTGATTGCCACGGTGGCCGCGTGCGTTTGCGCGGTCTTGAGCTTTCAGCACCTGCGAACGTATCCGCTTCACGATGACGGTGTGACGTGGGTAGACCGGCCTACTGCCGGCGGTGAGAACCGGGTCTTAGCAACTTACGTGGTGGGAGGAGGCGCGGGGAGCCGGGCCGGAATTCGGGTTGGCGACCAGTTACTCAAGATTAAGGGCTTCACAATCCGTCGCGCGGTGGACGTCCCGCAAGCTCTATGGCAACTTCCCCTCTTAGGACAGACTCGCTACACGCTTCGACGAAACGACATCGAGTTTGTTAAAGACAACATCTTCATTCAAGCAGCGCCGCGGGATTCGGCTATTTACTACCAGTTTGCCGTTGGATTGGCTTACCTGGCAATTGGACTGTTTGTCTACTACCGGCGAACCAGCGCCGCCAAATCCCAGCACTTTTTTATTCTTTGCCTGCTGTCCTTCGTCGCTTGCACTTTTCACTACTCCGGGAAGCTGAATACCTTTGACGAGGTAATGTACTGGGGAAATCTGGTGGCAAGTCTGTTTGCGCCGGCCATCTTCCTGCATTTCTGCCTTACCTTTCAACCAAACCCGCGAGTGTTCCGGACCCGTGTTGCTCTGGCTGTCCTGTACTTGCCGTCGCTGTTAATTCTCTGCTCCTTTGCGGCTGCGGCACTCGGCATCCTGCGGTTTTCATCGCTGCTGGAGGTACGGTGGTTTCTCGACCGGATTTCCCTCGCGCTCGCTGTGCTCTTTTACCTGGGTGGGGCGTTGGCTTTGGCCTATGACTATCGCCGGGCGGAAGACCCGATTGCGCGACGGCAGTTGAAGTACCTGCGCGACGGGGCATTGGTGGGCGTACTACCGTTTGCACTGCTATATGCACTCCCTTACGCATTCGGAGCGGTACCCAGTCACTTGATGAATCTCAGCGTGCTGTCACTTGGCCTTATTC
>CALMAV010000507.1 GCA_937859895.1 uncultured Bryobacterales bacterium
GGGCCGTAGCGGGATGTGGAAGGTTCAAAACGTCTGCTCCAAAGGAGGCACAAGGGGCACCACTGGATTTGCCAGTATCGAACACCCGGCTGCAACACGATCGCCAACTTTCACTACCGCGCGCCACTCGGGGCCAAAGATAATGTCCACTCGGGAACCGAACTTGATATAGCCAATCCGTTCGCCGGAGAGCACCCTATCCCCTGGCTTTTTATAGCAAATAATGCGCCGCGCAATCAGACCAGCAATCTGTCTGCACACCACGGTGCCGCGCGCGTTCTTGATAACCAATGTATTCTGCTCGTTTTCAACTGATGCCGCATCGTGGCTTGCGACTAGCAAGCGGCCTTCGCGGTAGGTCACTTCCGTGACTTCACCCGGAACGGGACTTCGGTTCACGTGAACATTGAAAATGTTCAAGAAAACGCTGATTCGGGTTTCGCCATTGTCCAGATTTTTGACAGAAACGACTTTGCCGTCAGCTGGAGAAATGATCAGATCGCCATCCGGCGCCGTTCGTTCAGGATCACGGAAGAAGTACAAACAGAAAACGCCAAGCAGCAGAAACGGATACGCAACCCAGGTGCTGGTCAGAGCAGCAAGAAGAACACCTGCCGCCGCCAACCCTATCGCGTAGTAGATGCCATCCGGAACAATCCGCAAGTCTCGATTTTCTCACGTGAGGAGTTTCAACTTCCAAGCAGAAATTGTCTAACGAAAACAAATTTTGCGGCAAAGCCGCAAGTCTCAACGCTTGCGCGCCAGTTTACGTTGGACGTCGGGCCAAAACTCTTTCAAGATGTTAGAGGCTGCATCGACGCCTAACTGAGAGACCCACTTGATCAGCGCATCGGAAGCATCACGGTTGTCCACATAGTACGCATTCGAGATAGCAACAGAAGTAGCGTTGCCAAGAAGTTCAGAGTAGTTGAATTGCACACGACCGTTATCGCCATGGGTAAGAACGATCTGACCGGCCGCATAGGCCAGGCGAGAACTCGCTCTGCCGATGCCTTTGCGAAAATACCGGGGATCTTGATGCAGCAGTGTTGGAAAGATCGCCTCGGTCATGTAATCTCCAATTACGAAATCGGCATAACTGGTGCCAAGATACTGGCCATAGGCTGCCGCACCCTGCCCGAAAGAAGGGTTGGAGCGGTCCAACTGAGATACGCCGGCGAATGCCACAGCCAGGAAGAAGGTTCCACGGTCAAAGGCGTCCTGCGTTGCGAGTTTAAACTTGGTCCGAGGTGCAATCGGTTTATAAGGATGGGGAAAAGGAACAGTTCGATAGTTCGGCACAATCCCAAGAATCCGCTTCTGGTTCACGGCTGGTGGAACAACATTATTGGTAGTGGCGCTTGTGTCACCGGAACTTGATTGACACCAGAGCGCACACGGCGCAAAAAAAAGAACAGCAGCAAAGAGTGGAGTACGACACTGGCTTGCGAGGATTTTCATTAAAGGAGGTCCTTCCAGGCCATCCCAGGGTAGGTACCTAACCGCTACCTAGTCCTTGTACTTAGAGATGTATCTCGTCCCTCCGGCTATTCAAGCTTTGCGGTAAATCCAGCGCCGGATTGAGTCATTTATCTTGGTGAGCCCTCACGGTAACCTCTTTTGAAACAGAAAATCTGATTCTTTAATGGGAGTGTATTAGTGAAATCTCATTCGCTAAGCGGCAGCTTCCGAGTGCGTTGCACACTGCCACAGGGCTGCAATGTGCCTCACCAGATTGATTTCATTCTCCAATTCCTCAACAGTCGGGCAGTAATACATATGTGCAGCTGGGTATCGGAGCGTCAGTTCTCCTTTGTCGCCGTCGCACTTGAGAACAGTGAATTTACTCCATTGGGCGAACAAATCCGGAATGCCTGCTTGATCCAGCCTATGTGCAAGGTAGGTGAAACTCGGGCATATGGTACGCCAGGCGCCTTTACTTGGGTTATTCCCTTGCGGGTGGAACATCACGCGCCAGCAAGCTTCGTCGCGAAACGGAAAGCTTAGCGTTAGGGCAAAGTAATACCGTTCCGAGCAATATTGAGCAAGAGCATCATGGAGATAACCTGGATTAGTCTTCTGGGTCTCTACACGAATGTGGATTGGAGTGCCCTTTAACCTGCCGTGGATGCCACTGTGCCAGCCTTCAAACTTGCCATTTAAAAGCTCGCCAAGCGGAGCCCACTCGGATTGCTCAGCCTGCATCGCTCCCTTGCTCCAGAGAAGACTTCCAGCACCAGCAAACAGAGCTAACCCAATCGCTGGCGCGATAGGAACCCACTTGGCGATCGAAGTTGAGCCTGTACTTATCTCAGCAGCGATTGCAGCTGCGGCGAAGGCTGCTCCCAGCAGTACCAGATTTGACAACTTTATGTTCACGCAAATGAGTGCGCGGGAGAAACAAAAACTCTTACCTGTTCGCAACTTCGTGGGAAGAGTCTAACCAGCACGCTTTCCTTGTACAAAGGCATAAAGTTCTGTTCTTAAATAGCCGATATGCTCATTGAGCGGTACCGCTGTTTTCAGCTAAACCCAGATGTTGAATTGTCTGAAGCGCTTGGTCGAGCGCACACAAAACACAAGACGCCCGGAGGACACTCGTAGTAACGAGGCTGGCCTGTTCTTTGAGCTTGCGGTAGACGGCATCGTCATCATGAACGAGAGCGGCATTGTGCTCCGCGCCAATCTTCGGGCCGAGCAGCTTTTTGGCTGGCAACGTGAAGCCGTTCTTCAACGCTCCTTTAGTTCTCTGATGCCGGCCGGCTCAGTGCGGGGCCAGTTCGACACTTATCTGCAGATCCTGCGCTCGACTGGCACTCACCCTCTTGCAGGCAATACGGTAG
>CALMAV010000508.1:0-340 GCA_937859895.1 uncultured Bryobacterales bacterium
GGCGCAGGTGCGACCGTCGGCAAAATCTTCGGAATGTCTTCAGCTATGAAAGGAGGTCTCGGTAGCGCAAGTTTCAAAGTAGCCGGAACCGACCTAGTTGTCGGAGCCATTGCCGCGGTGAATGCCGTCGGCGATATCTACGACCACCAGACTGGCCGTCTGCTGGCGGGAGCGCGCACGCCAGATGGAAAGAGCCTTCGCAACAGTATGACGCAAATCCTTAACGGCGCAACGGTCAAGCCGCCCTTTGGCGCCAATTCCACAATTGCGATAGTTGCCACCAATGCCATGCTCACCAAGACGGAGGCGACCAAGATGGCACAAATGGCTCACGATGGCT
>CALMAV010000508.1:350-980 GCA_937859895.1 uncultured Bryobacterales bacterium
AAGGCTTGCGGCTGGCGCACGCGGTTCATGACGGCGACACGATCTTTGCCGCCGCAACGGGCACCAGCACGGTGAAAGTAGACACTCTCACCATTGGCGCTCTTGGAGCCGAATGTATCGCCCGAGCCATTAGGAGTGCAGTCCTGAATGCCCGGAGCATTCCTGGCTACCCATCTGCGTCTGACTTAGGGTAAGTGCCAGTCGAGGTTGCGCGAGACGAACTGGTCCGTATCAATCACGATGCTTTCCTCGTGTCGCTGTTCACCCCGGGCGAGCGAAAGCTGGTGCGTTCCAGTGGTGAGCCGCAAAGTAACAGGTGTTTGTCCAGCCGGCTTGCCATCCACACTAACGTCCGACCCGCTGGGCGTACTAGTAAGCAGCAGGACGCCCATACTCTGGTCCAGCTTGATGGTCAAATCGTTCTCGTCTGGCAACCGGACAATCCGCCGTGCCACGTTGAAGCCCGGCGCGGTCGCGGTTAGTGTATGACGTCCCGCAGGCAGCCGTAAATCACAGGGCGTCTGGCAGGTGGTTTCTTCCTGTTCGTCTACTACGGCTGTTGCGCCTTCCGGTTCTGTATGAAGACTGAAAGTTGCCACAGCAGGTGGTACGGGAACCGTTGACGAGGAT
>CALMAV010000508.1:990-3115 GCA_937859895.1 uncultured Bryobacterales bacterium
CGCCGTAGCCGTACTCTTTTTTGTAGGCGAACTGTCGTGCGCTTCCGGCGCTGAAGCTGCCTTCGCAGCTGGGGCAGCCGACGAGCCGTGCGTAGTCACTCTGTCTCGTATTAACACCCCCAAGCCCACCAGGAGCAAACAGCCCGCTCCAGACATTGCTGCAATTTTTGAAGGACTGGACAGCTTCGGACGTCCGACCGATTTCTCCGGAGCCGTGCCTCGAACCGGGAGCGGGGGCAGTGAGTATGCTGCTGGCGCCACCACCTGCCCGCCCGCAGTCGATGCCGCGGCAACCATAACTTTCGGTGGATCAGATGGAAAGCCAGCGGTTAGCTCCGCCACGAGTTCGCTGCAAGTCGCAAATCTCTGGCCGGGCTCTTTGGCCAAGCCGCGGGAGAGCGCGTTTGCTGCCTTGGAGGAGAGCTGTGAATTGACTTGGTCTGCCGGCTTTGGACTCTGTTTGCAAATCTGATAAAACAGAGCCGACAGGTTATCCGAATCAAACGGTTTCTGGCCCGTCAGAAGCTCGTACATAGCCACGGCTAACGAAAACTGGTCCGACTTTCCATCCGTGCGGAGGCCCTCGATCTGCTCCGGGGAGATGTAGCTGGGAGTTCCGATCATAGTGCCGCTGTGGGTCGTATTCTGTGAGATAAACTTCGCAACACCAAAGTCAGCCATCTTGGCCAGGCTGCTGCCATTTACCTTCGTGCTCGAGACAATCATATTGCCCGGCTTCACATCGCGGTGGATCACACCTTTCTGGTGTGCGTAGTCCAGCGCTTCGGCCATCTGCTGAAAATATCGGAGCAAGTCTTTTCGTTCAAGGGCTTCGCCACGTTGGCGTAGCTGCGCCAACGACTCTCCTTTGACGTATTCCATTACGATGTAGGCAGCTGAATCCTGCTCCACTAGATCGAACACCGTGACGATATTGGGATGAGAAAGCGCTCCCGCTGCCCGCGCCTCCTGCCATAACCGCTGGTGGATGCGCGTCCGCTCATCAGGATCTTGAAAGTCGCTCAGCCGTATTGCTTTGATTGCGACCGCGCGGCCGATAGTGGGATCGGTTGCCCGATACACGACCCCCATCGCGCCATGCCCGATTTCCTCTTCGATCTGGTAACGGCCGACGCGGGTCAAATCCAATCCAGTATATAAGCGAAACCGCATTGGAACTGCACTTGCCTGTTAGCATGAGGGTACCCCGCATGATTCCTGAGGTAATCCAGGAAGGCCTCACCTTCGACGACGTCCTTCTGCAACCAGCCCACAGCTCTGTCGCGCCAGCTGATGTTAACACCGGAACCCGAGTAACCGCGAACATCGAACTCAATGTGCCTATTGTGAGTGCGGCCATGGACACCGTCACTGAATCGCACATGGCTATCGCTCTAGCCCAGCAAGGCGGGCTGGGCATCATCCACCGCAACATGACGATTGAACGCCAGGCCGAAGAGGTGGATAAAGTCAAACGGAGCGAAAGCGGCATGATTGTTGACCCGGTCACTATCGCGCCCGAACGCAAAATTTCAGAAGCGCTGGAACTGATGAGCAGCTATCGCATCTCCGGTGTGCCCGTCACCAAAGACGGCAAGCTTGTCGGTATCCTCACAAACCGCGATCTACGCTTTGAAAGTCGCTACGACTTGCCCATCTCCGAAGTGATGACTCGGGAGAACTTGATCACGGTACCCGTAGGAACAACGCTGGAGGATGCTCAGCGAATCCTGCATAAGAATAGGGTTGAAAAGCTTCTTGTTGTTGATGACAACTATGCTTTAAAGGGTCTCATCACGGTCAAAGACATCCAGAAGAAAATCAAGTACCCAAATGCCGCAAAAGACGCCCAAGGTCGGCTCCGCGTAGCTGCTGCCATTAGTTCGGCAGGCGACTTCCTTGAGCGTGCTCAGGAGTTAGTTCGCCGGAACGTTGACGTCATTGCCATCGATTCAGCACACGGTCATAGTCAGCGCGTTCTAGATTCGGTACGAGCGGTAAAACACGCGTTGCCGAATGTCGCTCTCCTGGCCGGCAACGTTGCTTCTTTCGAGGGTGCCCGCGACCTCATCCGCTATGGCGCCGATGGCATCAAGGTCGGTATAGGGCCTGGCTCTATCTGCAC
>CALMAV010000509.1 GCA_937859895.1 uncultured Bryobacterales bacterium
TTATAGGATTTGGCATAAGCCTGCGAAATTAGGTCCGCGCAGGATTTACTAGCGTCGTACGGGTGTCGGCCTTCGAGCGGAGTGTCTTCCGAGTAAGGCAGCTTTTCCTGGTCACCGTAGGCTTTGTCGGACGATGCAATGACAACCGACTTAACCGAGGGTGATCGGCGGCACGCCTCCAGAACGTTCCAGGTGCCTTCTATATTGCTTTCAAAAGTTGAGATTGGATTGCGATTCGCAATGCCGACAATGGTCTGAGCAGCGAGATGGAATACTGTGTTGATCTCGTACTCGCCGAGTGTCCGTTCCAGGATGTCGCGGTCGCAAATATCGCCCCGTACAACTTTCACATTGCTGATGGTGCCGCTACGGACCACTTCACTTTGCGGAACCCAGTCGCGAACCAGAAGAACTACATCTGCGCCCGCGTCTACCAGTTGTCGGGTTAACCAGCTACCAACCAGACCCGTGCCGCCGGTGATGAGCGCCGGGCGATCCCGCCAAAAGTTAGTTGTCATGTCCAAGACTTCCAGGGCGCCTCGCCCGACTTCCAAAGATCGTTTAGCATTTGATATTCGCGAAAGGTATCCATCGCGTAGAAAAACCCTTCATGCTGATAAGCCATCAACTGACCCTCTTCGGCCAGGCGCTCCAGCGGCTCTTTTTCCAGCACGGTCGCGTCATCATCCAGATAGTCAAGCACCTTCTTCTCAAACACGAAATAACCGGCGCTTGCCCAGGCATCTGATTTGGGCTTTTCGATAAAGTTCTTCACCTGATGGGACTCGTTGATATCCAAAATGCCGAAGCGGGAGGCAGGACGGAATGTAGTCACCGTAGCCAGTTTGCCGTGGCTCCGGTGAAACTCCATGAGCTTATCGATATTGACGTCACTTACACCATCGCCGTAAGTAATGAGAAACCGATCATCGTCTTGCAAATACTTACTAACGCGTTTTAGCCGACCACCAGTCATCGAGTCAGGACCAGTTTCGGCGAGCGTGACATAAAAATCCTGCTCTGGGTGCGTATCGTTGTATTTGATTTCCGCCTGCTTGCCGAGGCAGATCGTAAAATCATTATTCATTGCCTCGTAATTCAGGAAGTACTCCTTGATCATGCTTCCCTTGTAGCCAAGGCAGAGCACGAATTCCCGATACCCGTAGTGGGCGTAAACCTTCATGATGTGCCAAAGGATAGGTTTACCGCCGATATCCACTAGCGGCTTGGGCCGAAACTCCGTTTCTTCGCGCATACGGGTTCCTTGACCGCCACAGAGGATAACAACCTTCATCTTCTGATCAGTATACTTGTTTAGCAGTCATTTTGCCGTTTTTACCCGTTTCAATTTCGTGAAAAGATTAATCGTGCCTTGACGAGGAGCTTCTGCCAGCTCCAAGACATAACTCCATTATCTTCAAAGACTTGGGATAGATTCGGTTCGTCGAATGCGGCCTCGACATTCTCAATTCCTCCCGAATACTCTGCTAGAGAAGCCTTGATTTACCTCGATCAGCACTAAGGGTTAAACGGCCTAAGTCATCTGCCATCACCGAGGCATTGATGGGATACGTCTCCTCAAACAACGTCCTTGCCGGACCAGTTCTGTTACTTGATGCATCGAGAACAAGTCCTGAGGCAATCAGCATGTTTCCGGCCTTGAGTGCCGGCGCCACAATGGTGCGCGGCTCGCGCTCCTGCGCACCTTCTGATTGACACTCTCGTCATCTCGGTGCAGAAATCAAGGGAACAAAAATCAGAGATTGCAGGAATTGACCTTCCGTGGGCCTGCTTCTGTGTATGAGTTGACGGAACCGTTTGCACTCTCGCAGCAGATGATTTCAAAACATATTGCGTACCTAGTGCGGGCGCGAATTGTGATCAAAACCAAGCGTGGACGAGAGAGTGTGTGCACGGTTAGGCCAGAGGCGATCAAGACAGTCAGCGACTGGGCCATTAACTATCGCCGATTGTGGGAGGAGAGTTTCGACAAGTTGGATGTAGTTGTGAACCAAATGAAAAAGGAGATCAAAGATGGCAACAGGCACGGTTAACGGGGCAGAGCGAATGGTTGTGACCAGAGTTTTCGATGCCCCACGCGAACTGGTTTGGAAGGCGTGGACAGACCCGAAATACGTGATGCAGTGGTGGGGGCCGAAAGGTTTTACTGCGCCCTTGTGCAAGATGGATTTTCGGGTAGGAGGAAAGTTTCTCTGCTGCATGAGAGCGCCGGATGGGCAGGAGTTCTGGAATGGTGGTGAATACCACGAGATTGTTCTGCACGAGAAGATCGTTTCCTCCATGTACTTTTCTGACTCGGAAGGAAACAAGGTTGAGGCTGCGCACTATGGAATAGAACATGAGGCTATAGAAGATGCGCACGACGTGATTACTTTTGAGGATTTGGGAAATGGCCAAACGAAACTCACCTTCGTTGGAAATGAAACCATGGAGAACGCAACAAAGAGCGGTCAAGTAGAAGGCTGGAACCAGATACTCGATAAAATTGCTGCGGTTGTCGCGGGGCTAGCGCAGGCGAACTAAGAAGCCGAAGTTTTGAAGATCGTCATGCGCGAGATACAGCCCGCGGCATTCATCGAACATAGACCTGGTCGATCTGCGTTCACCGTCCCGAGATACGCGCCTGAATCTACCCATCAGCGTGTTGCCACTTCGGCGGATGCAGCGGGACTGCCCGGGGGTCTACGCGGTTGCTGCTTCATACAGCCACCAGGCATACACCTGCCCACAATAGTTACAGCTCATGTCAGTGCCGAGGTCAGGTGTTGGGAATCGCAACCCTGAGAGCAAGAATGTCCTGTCGGGGAGCCACTCCGAACATACGGGAGTACTCGCGGCTGAACTGGGTCGCGCTCTCATAGCCTACCTGCGCGGCGGCCGTTCCCACATTCGATCCATCCGCAACCATCACGCGCCGTGCTTCCAGCAGACGCAACTGCTTCTG
>CALMAV010000510.1 GCA_937859895.1 uncultured Bryobacterales bacterium
GCTTTCAGCTTCAGAATGTCGAGAATGCTGAGCGCTACCTGAGCGGCTCACCCTTGACGAGCTATACAGTGAATCGCCCGCAGGCCTTTGACCCGACATTCACAAACCCCTTGCCGCTATCGTCGCTGTCGGCAAGCTCCGGGCAGGTTTATCAGATTGACCGTGCGCTACAAGCTCCACGCCTGATGCAGACAGCAATTGGTATTGAACGGCAGCTATTTACACGGACCACGCTCTCAGTGAACTTTACTAATTCCCGTGGTCTTCACGAATTCCGTACAGCAGATATTAACGCTCCAGTTCCAATCGAAGGTGCTCTTCCTCCAGGAACTCCCGCGGCGGCTGGCGGCACGGTGCCGACTTTTCGCCCCTATGGAAACCTTGGCGACATCTACGACTACCAATCGGATGGCATCTTTAAGCAGACTCAGGTGCTGGTGAATATGAACACCACTGTCGGCAAGCTGCTGACGCTTTTCACCCGATATACCTTCTCCAACGCGCACAGCGACACAGACGGTCTGGGTACGCTGCCTTCCAATCCGTATAACTACGCTGCCGATTACGGGCGTTCCATTCTGAATGTGCGAAACAGCCTTTTTCTAGGTGGATCAATCACGCCTCGTTGGGGCTTACGCTTCTCTCCGTTTGTGGTGTTGCGCAGCGGCACGCCCTTCAATATCACCACGGGAACTGACTTGTATTTGCAAGGCAATGGATCGCCTACGGCACGTCCAAGTGTAATGAGCACAGCTGCGCCTAATACGATCAATACGCCGTTCGGGTTCCTGAATCCATATCCGGTGGTGGGCGAACCGGTTATTGAGCGGAACGCGGGGACAGGTGCCGGGTTCATTGGGATCAACCTGCGCGTGAGCAAAACCTTTGGATTCGGAACTACCAAGTTCCAGGGAAATTCGGGTGGCGCAACCGCAAGGGGAGGCGGAGGTGAATTTGGTGGTGGTAGAGGCGGCGGCGGTGGTGGGCGTGGTTTCGGCGGTGGTGAAACCAGTGATCACCGATATAATCTGACGCTTTCAGTAAATGCCCGCAATATTCTCAACCATGAGAACCTGAACACGTTTAATGGTTCAATTACCTCGCCTTATTTTCTGCAGCCTACCGGCATCACCGGTGGTTTCGGAGCCGAAGCTACGGCCAGCAATCAACGGCGACTTGACTTGCAACTTCGCTTTTCGTTCTAGGGTCTGCTCCTTTACAGCAGATTTCAGCATCGAATTATGAACTGAAGAGAACCTGATATGAGACCTCTTCGAGTCTGCCAAAAATCCTGCGTCTCTGCCCTGGCGATTGCCTTCCTGAGCAGCGCTCCCGGGTGGTGTCAGACCACGCAGCAGTCAAATGACATTCGTGACTCGAATGTGTATGTGGGTCCGCAATCGTCGGATCGCCCGTTTGTTAGGAAGTTCGTCGGCAATATATTGCTTGATCAGAAAGAGATCTGGACGAGTCCGTTTCACATACACAGATCCTCTGCCAAGTGGTGGATTTTGGCTGGTGTCGGAACAGCGGCTTTGCTGGCTGCCGACCATCCGGTTTCTCAGGCCTTACCGGTGAGCGGCAGCACTGTCCGGTTTGGAACAGACACCTCCAGGGCCGGCCAATGGTACTCGGTATTTCCGGCCGGAGGAGCATTGCTCGGAATAGGTCTACTCAGCCACGACTCGAAGCTGGAGGAGACTGGCGCGCTCAGCCTGCAAGCCCTGGCTGACGCCGACATTGTAACCAACGTGGTGAAGGTTGTGGCACGTCGAGAGCGTCCGTACCAGGGCGACCGTGGAGGCCACTTTGAGAAGGGCGGAAGCTCGTTTCCTTCCGGGCACTCGACGCAGGCTTGGGCGCTGGCCACGGTGCTTGCAACCGAGTATGGCGATCATAAGTGGGTCCCGTATGCGAGCTACGGTTATGCTGCACTGATCAGCACATCACGGGTGCTGGCGCAGGCTCACTTCACGTCTGACGTTTTCGTTGGTGGCGCGATTGGTTTCTTTGTTGGCCGATACGGAGTTCGAACGCAACGGGCACATGGCGCGCACTTAACATCAATGCGGGGACGGCTGCTGACTCCGGCTGTGATGCCATCTTTCTCGCCGCAGGCACATACCGTTGCTTTGGTATGGAGTTACTGATAGGTCAGACCGGCATGCAGATAATGCACCTCATTATCAAGCTTCTAGTGTTAATGACCTTTTCATGCTCCTCGCTTACCTCTTTGAAGGGCGCGGATACAGCTATCGATTCCCTGATGCCGAATTTCTCCTTGCACAATAAGAGGACCTATGAAATTTTCATAGAGCTCGCTCAGCGCATTCATATCCCAATCGGTATCTCTGGTGAAAATCTCGGTCCAAATTACAATCAACAGATCTCAATTGACTCTAATGGAAAGTCGCTGCGGCAAGTCCTCGATGAGATTTGCAGCAAAGATCGTAGGTTTAGCTGGACCCAACTTAGTGATGGCAGTATAAGCGTATGGATAGGTCCACATCAGCTGTCACTCGTTAACATACGAGTTAAAAGCCTTCACGTAGATGATGTTAGCGAAACGAATTTAGTGACCCTGGTGCTACAACTTCCAGAGGTGAGAAGGTGGGAACGAGCAACAGGCTGTGGAATTGGGCACCAACTGATAATTGTTGGAAATCCACCACCCGAGGTTACTTGGAAGGCCAACTTACAAATCAGCAACAAACCATTGTGGAAGGTCTTGAACGATTTGTCGGTAAGTAGCGGCAGCTATTCTTGGTCTGCCGTAAAATACGCTGGAACTCCTTGCTTTATCAATTTCAATCCGCCGCGGGGAAAGTAGAGACCATTTGTCTTTGTCTCCGTTCTTCTCAGGAAGCTTCAGCTTAGAGTGGCTCAGTTTTGGGGGCAAAGTCAGTACATCCCGCAGCCGTTTTAGTGCGAAATTCTGGCTCGTAGATAGTTAAGCCGAACTACAAAGGAATTTAGCGATAATACCCTAGGTTCGGTTAACTCGGCGCTCCATCTCCGGCCAAACGTCTAAATCGAGCGATATGCGGCTGCCGTTATCCAAGTTCAGCACCGTGATACGTTCCAGATTGGCACGGCTGCGATCCCACTCCCATGCCTTCTTGGCCTCTGGATCGAACACAAAAATCTGGAAGATCCCGATTCGTGCATATTGCTCACACTTCTCGTGAACTGTATGCATGTCATCTCCCGGCGAGAGAACTTCTGCAACAATGTCGATGGGCCGCGTCGGGTATGGTTGCTCA
Organism: uncultured Bryobacterales bacterium; assembly: GCA_937859895.1. GTDB lineage: Bacteria > Acidobacteriota > Terriglobia > Bryobacterales > Bryobacteraceae > Bog-105. The sequence continues at coordinate 3,264 of CALMAV010000510.1, forward strand.
ATCTTTAGGGCTGCCGAGACGTCGGGTTTGGGCTCCCAGTCAGGATCGATCCGGAGCTCTAATTCCGAACCGGCAGTGTAGCCAGCCCGCGTCAAAACTTCCGCAAGAAGTGCTTGCAAAATGGAATGCAACCACGTCGGCAATGATTTTCTTACCGCCTTACCAAACCAGTATTCATAACCATTCTTAGCGTCATACTGAGCGTGATACTCCTGAAGAGTCAAGCTTGTATTCATGCCTTTAGTCTATTCGCTCGCGCCCCGCACAGCTACGCGATCCCTAGCTTCTTCTGCATCTGTTCCAGCGTGACCCCTTTTGTCTCTGGATAGGAGAACCAAACAACAAAGAACTGCAAGGCCATCATGGCGGTGAAGAAGACAAACGGAGCACCTCTATTCACTGCAGCGATCAGAGGAAACATTTGGGAGATCGCGGCGTTCATAATCCAGTGAGTGAAGCTGCCGAGACTTTGCCCTTTGGCTCGCACGCGATTTGGGAAAACCTCGCTGATAAACACCCAGATCACTGCACCTTGTGAGAACGCGAAGAACGCTACGAAGCCCACCAACAGCCAGACCAGTAGATTTTCATGACTCGATGACAAGAACACAGCAGCCACACCTGCCAGGCATATGGTGCAGCCCACAGATCCAATCAGCAACAGAGTTTTCCGCCCGACCTTATCGATGATCGACATGGCCAGCATGGTTGCCAGCAAATTCGCCAATCCGATCAACACCGATTGCAAATCGCCTGAAACCTTACTAAAGCCGGCCTTGGCGAAGATGTCGTTTAAGTAGTAAAGAATGGCGTTGATTCCGGACAGCTGGTTGAACATGCCAATTGAGATAGCGAGAAAGACGGGTACTCGATATTTAGCCTGGAACAGCGGTTCGTTCTGGTGGCCATGGTCGGCATCGATGGAAGTAACGATATTCTGCAGTTCTCCTTCGACATCCTCTTCTCCAATCTGCTGCAGTACGCCTCTCGCTTCGTCAACGCGTGACTTCTGTGCCAGCCAGCGCGGACTGCGCGGGATAACAAAGAGCATAAAGAAGAAGAGCAGTGCCGGAATGGCGGAAACACCCAGCATCCAGCGCCACTCTTCCTCCCCGAAGTGAGCTAATCCGATCAGAAAATTCGACAGGTAAGCGAGCAGAATGCCGCCCACCACGTTGAATTGGAAGAGGCCCACCAGGCGCCCGCGCCACTTGGCAGGCGCAATCTCTGCGATGTACATGGGGCCCAGCACAGACGATCCGCCAATGCCCAACCCACCCAGGAATCGGAATGCAATCAGCGAGTACCAATCCCAGGCAAAGGCGCAGCCAATAGCTGAGATCAAATATAAGACGGCCATGCCCCGCAGACTGTCGCGACGGCCGAAGCGGTCGCCCGGAACACCTGCTACCAGCGACCCGACCACGGTGCCGATGAGAGCTACAGAGACGGTGAACCCGAGTGTTTTTGGGTTGAGTGCAAACGAGTGGGTTAAACCGGCGGTTGTGCCGGCAATAACGGCTGTGTCGAATCCAAACAGCAAACCACCCAGTGCCGCAACAATGGTGCTTCTGATCAGCGAACCAGTCAGTCTCACTTAACGGCTTCCTTCTGCCTGATGCAGTGCACTTTCGGCAAGAACGAGCGAGCCCAAAACACCGGCGCGCCCTCCCAGGGCAGGTGGTTGAATATATTCGTCTAAACCGGTGCTGAGATGCGGGTGCCGTACGTAGCTATTCATAATGCGGGCAAACTCGTTTCGAACAAGCGGGAATAAGTGCGGCTGCTGCATGACGCCTCCGCCAATGATAATGCGCTGCGGCGAGAGTGTCACGGTCAAGTTCATGACCGCCAAGGCAAGGTAGCGTGCTTCGATGGTCCACGCCGGGTGGTCGGGCGGTAAGGTATGGGCAGGCTGTTTCCAGCGTGCCTGGACCGCTGGACCTGAGGCCAACCCTTCCAGGCAGTCGCCGTGGAATGGACACAGTCCCGGGAAGGGATCGGCTGTCCAATCGTGCGGCAGGTGAAGGTGGCCCATCTCAGGATGAACAAGCCCATGCACAACTTGGCCATGTACCATGGCGCCACCGCCTACGCCAGTTCCAATCGTGATGTAAATAGCGTCCTGCAGACCTTGAGCAGCACCCCAGCGCGCTTCGCCTAGTAGTGCCGCATTCACGTCAGTATCAAGTGCTACGGGGAGATTCAAGGCCTGACGAAGCAAACCTGCAAGGTCAACATACTGCCAGCCCTGTTTGGGTGTCGACGTAATATGACCGAAATGTCGGGACGCAGGATCAAGGTCTACCGGCCCGAAGGACCCTATGCCGATGGCTTGCAGCGGGCCCCCATTATGACGGCTGAAGAAGTCGTTTACGCTGCGTAGCGTCTGCTCAGGCGTGGTTGTTGGGAAGTGGGCAGTGACCAGATCATCCGGACCGGTACCGATCCCGCAAACAAACTTGGTACCACCCGCTTCTACGCCACCAAACATGCCCTTGCGTATATGCAAAGGCTACGCGTCGGGGAGCCGAACCTCCCCGATTCAGTTAAGCCTGCAGCTGGCGGAGAGTCTTGCCTACCGCGCCGGGGCCGAATGGCACTCGCGCCTCACGTAACGGCAGGCCAACAACTTCGATCCGGCTCAAATTAGCAGTACCGATACCGGCCGCTTCGGCTAACTTCAACGAGTTATCGCCACGGATGAAGGGCGACGAACCTCGATCTGCCGCAGGATCGTAGCTCATCACAGCCATGCCAACCGCATCCACGCAAACCGGGTTGCGGCCGGCGATGATTACGCCCGGGGTCATTCGTTCCAAGCCTTCCAGCCAGGGCCCTTCCCCGCCTCGCACGGTTTCTACGCCATCCACAATGGCAAGGTCAATGGGACGAATTCCAACCTGATCTATTGCGATACGAGGAACACGGTAACCGGGGTCACGCGGCGACTCGGGATGCAGTTCGGGATCTACACCAGAAGGTGCTCTGGTAGTGCCCGAAT
>CALMAV010000511.1:0-6464 GCA_937859895.1 uncultured Bryobacterales bacterium
GCATTGTCCGGGCCTTGGGAGGCACACGGCAGCTCATTGCCTTCGGCTTCCTGTTTGAGGCATTGTTTTTCGCAATTGTGGGCACCGCAGCGGGGCTTGCTCTGGGCAGACTAATGGCTATCGGGGCAGTTCGGTTAATCGGCAGCACGGTACAAGCGCTCTATGTCAGCAGTGTTCCGGCGCCTATCCAATTGACTATTCCAGCCGCTATTACAGGCACCGCGCTCGGCCTTGGCGTCTCTCTACTAGCAGCCGTGGCACCGGCACTGGAAGCATCGCTCGTATCGCCAATCGAAGCCATGGCTCGTGGCCGTGAACAATATGTGGCGGCTGTACGGTCGCGCCGCACCGTGATCTGGGCCGTAGGGCTGCTGATCACCGGCGCAGTCACTTCCACCTTCGGGCCGGTCTATGGGAAGCCGCTCTGGGCTTACCTCGCGGTGGGGCTTCTCATCGGGGGAACGTCGCTGATCATCCCGAACATAATTATTTGGTTTGCCGCTTATGGTTACCCCTTGCTGCAGCGCGCCATGGGTGTGGAAGGTCTGTTGGCTATGCGCTCGCTCCGGGCTTCCATTGCGCGCACGTCTGTGCTGACCGCTGCCCTGGCTACCGCCGTCGCGATGACGGCCAGCGTCGGCATCATGGTAGGTAGCTTTCGCGAGACGGTATCGCTCTGGATGAGCAATCAACTGCGCGCCGATTTCTACCTCCGTCCCGCAGGCTCCTCAGGTGCCGATCAGTACCCGACCATGGACGCCGCCATTGCCGACCGCCTGGCGCAGATACCGGGCGTGGCTGCCGTAGATCGATTTCGCGGCTACCCCATCTTTTATGAGGGCGTTCCCGCGATCCTGGCCGGTAGCGAGACAGCCCGCATTCCAAGCTCCTCCAGTACGCGCTTTCTGCCGGGCGAAAATCGCGAGGAAATCTCTGCGAAGCTCCCTACCGGAGACTATGCGATTGTCAGCGAGCCGTTTGCGAACAAGCACAACGTAAAGGTTGGGTCATCGCTGGCCATTCCAGTGGGCGGGGCAACACGTCATCTCAAAGTTCTGGGAATTTACTACGACTACTCCACCGAACGCGGTTTTATTACCGTCGATCGCCAGACCTTGCTGCGATATCTGCCTGACCGCGCAATCTCGAATCTCGCCGTATATCTGAAGCCCGATGCAAATGCCGATCAGGTCCGCGCGGGTATTGACTCTGCCACCAGCGGCCGTGCCGTGCTTCTCTTTTCAAACGGCACTCTACGGCGCGCAGCTATCACGGTATTTGATCGAACTTTTCGCATTACGTACGCATTGGAAGCAGTCGCGGTATTCGTTGCTGTGATGGGTATTGCAGGGTCGCTGCTCGCGATGGTAATCGACCGCCGCCGTGAGTTCGCGCTCCTGCGTTTTCTGGGTGCTAATCGGCCCCAAGTCCGCAAAGTAATTCTTTGCGAAGCCGGGCTGCTGGGCCTGCTGGCAAACGCGATTGGTTTGCTGCTTGGTACGGCGTTGTCGGTAATTCTGATCTTTGTGATCAACAAGCAATCGTTCGGCTGGACCATTCAGTTTCATTGGCCAATTGCATTACTGCTGCTTGCGCTCACAGGCATCTATCTAGCGACTGTGCTGGCCGGTTTATACCCGGCTCGAACCGCCACCCAACTCAATCCGATTGAGGTGATTCATGCCGATTAGGTATTTTATGGGACTTAGGTGGTGGCGGACTCTAGCTTTGGGAGTTGTTGCATCCGCTGCTCTGGTTGCTTTTTCCTGGCATCCCGCCGAGAGTGGCTACCGATTCCAATTTCCGCGCGACCATTTCGACCATCCGCAATTCCAGACCGAGTGGTGGTACTACACTGGCAACCTGCGTGCGAAAAATGGACATCATTTCGGGTTTGAGTTGACCTTCTTCCGTCAGGCAGGCGCATTGCCGTCAGACTTATTAACCACCGCTACCTGGCGACCGAGTGAGTACTACCTGGCGCACCTCGCATTGAGTGACATTGACGGCAAGCAGTTCTTTCATACTGAGCGCCTCAGCCGCGCTGGTCCTGGCCTCGCCGGTGCGAGCCAGCACGAAAGCCGGTACTGGAACGGCAACTGGGAGGTGCGCTGGCTTCAACCGCTGGATGGTCACCAAACGCTGCAGGCTGTTGCCGATCAGCTTAATCTTCAACTCGAGATCACCCCGGAAAAGGCGGCTATTGTGAATGGGCAGAATGGCATCAGCCGCAAAGGACCGCTACCGGGTGAAGCTTCGCACTATCTCTCTTTCACGCGGCTTAAAGCTGCCGGACCACTGCGTTGGAAGGGAACAGAGTATCAGCTATCCGGCACAGCTTGGATGGATCATGAGTTTTTCACCGAACCTGCGGACAATCGGCTAGCCGGTTGGGACTGGTTTGCCATTCAGCTAAACAACAATGAAGAGTTGATGTTGTACCGTCTGCGAAGAAGCGGGGGGCCTGCCAATGAGCAGGACCGGTTCTCTTCAGGAACCTACGTGGATGTGAATGGGCAGGCGCACTTTCTGAACAGTACGCAATTTGTCCTAACGCCGGAGGAGCAGTGGCGGAGTCCCGACTCGGGCAAGCAATACCCGGTGGGCTGGCACCTTTCCGTCCCTAGTCTTCAACTCGACTTGAGCGAACGAACGGCGTTGAAGAATCAGGAACTTTTCAGCCATGACCGGATTGCGCCCAACTACTGGGAGGGCGCAGTTACGTATGCGGGCATAATGCGCAATTATCCGGTCACCGGTGTCGGCTACCTGGAAATGACAGGCTACGACGGCGCTATGCATCTTGGCAGCAGCCCAGTCAGATAGCTTCCCCTACTTCACAGGCCATCCATCATCTCCGATGTGCTCGGCCCACCCAGCACACAGCCATGGTGCGGCACAAAAAGAAACGTCTCGCGCCGACCGGCCTAGTGCTGCAGCTTGAAGCACAGCCCTTGCCGCGGGAGTGCATATGGGCCGCGTAACTCATCAGCTTTACGTCCTTCTGAAAAGTCGTACAGTCGGAGACTTCCTGGTTCGGCTCGCCTGGCGCGATAAAAACGACACTAGGACAGACGGTAGGGCACTAGGGGTTAGTAGGAACACAGGGATACTAAGGACAGATAGGATGAGACGGCTGGTTCAAGCCGGGAAGCTATAAGCGAAACGGCACGCACTCGATTAGGTGCAAGAAGGAGAACCAGCCATGTAGCTTGAAAAGGCAAAAGGAACAATTCATTTGGCGCGAAATAAGACAGCGATTTATCGAAACTCGCGCGAACGCTAGGGAAGGTCGGTATTACATAAGCCCCGGGTTGAATCTCCTCAGATATTCACTCCGTCTGTCCCTCCACACTCCACACCCTCTCCACACCCCATAGTTCTTGATGTATTCTAGGCAACAGTTATGCCGCAGGTACTTCCCCCGCAATGGGAGCCAGCAACTTCATCGACTTAGCGAACCAAGCAGCCAGCAAGCAACAAAGCACCACGATTCCAAGCGCATAACGGAGCGTGATCACCTCCGAAGCAAAACCAATAGCTGGCGGTCCCACAATGAATCCGATGTATCCAAGCCCGGTGACAGTGGCAATGCCGGCTCCTGGACTCACGCCTGTCACTCGTCCACCGCCCCCAAACACCAGAGGAATGATCACCGAAAGCCCTATGCCAGTGCCTGCGAATCCGGGTAGAGACCATAATGCTGTCGGAGCCGCTAGCGCCCATAGGAGGCTTCCTGCTGCAACTAAACACCCGGTCCGAACCGTTCGCATGGGCCCCAGACGTGTAGTGATCAAATCGCCTAAAAAACGGAACAAAGCCATTGCCGCGGAGAAGGCTGAGAAGCCGAATGCCGCTAACCCTGCTCCGGCTTTAAATTGCTGGCGAAGATAAACAGCGATCCAATCGGCCATAGCCCCTTCACTCAGCAGCATGAGAAACCCAATGGCACTCAAGGCAATCAGCACAATCGGCAAGTTGCGAAAGGATAGCCGATGCTCAGTCTCCTCTTCCCGCTGAGCGTCGCCAATCAGTAAGGGCACAACGGCAAGAACACCGAGGATGTTCACCACCGAACTGCCCGTGAAATGAAGAGGAGGCGGAACATCATGCGCGGCCAGCAAACCTCCAATCCCGGCACCGATCATGGCGCCCAGGCTGAACATGCCGTGGAAGCGCGACATCGTCGGCTTTCCCAATCGCCGCTCCACTTCCACGCCCTGCGCATTCATGGCGACATCCATACCTGCAGCAAAGACACCATAGGCAAATAGCGCCAATGCGAGAGTGATTGCACTCTGGGCGAGCCCGGGCAAAATCACCGACAGGCAGAAAGCGACGCTGGCGACGCTACAAACTAACTTGCTGCCGTACTTGCTCACCAGATATCCACTGAACGGAATGGTGAGCACCGCGCCTACCGCTGAGCTCAGCAGGGTCAGGCCCAGGATTCCATTCGTGAGGTGAAGCGCGCTTTGCACTCCCGGAATGCGCGAAATCCAGGAGGCCACTATAATACCGTGAATCAGAAATAAAACGACTACTCCGTACCAGGCGCGATTGACTGTAGCCATCAAACCTTTACAATCGGTCGGCGTACATAGATCGTAATGTGCTGGCCGTGCGATTCCCAACTGACCGCTTCATTCAGACCAAGTGCCGCGCACTCTGCAGAGGTGATCTCCGGCTGCCATCCATAAAAGCGTGTCAGGAACCCACGGACAGAGGGGAACGCTAGAGCACCGGTTTCCGGTGACCATGTGCGGCTATACACAACCAGCACGTCAAAACTTTCACGGGGCAATTTCTGAATGGAGGAATACTGGAAATCGCCGGTCTCAAGCACGTGTAGCGGCTTAGTTACGTACCCGAACTCACTCCGTCGCAGAGCCGCCGTGTAAGGCCAGGCTGTTGCAATGCGGAACTTTCCAAACGAATTCTGAAGCACACCAGCCGCTACCTCCTGTAATCGAATGAAGTCGACCATAGCCAAGTTATTTTCGTAAGGAAATGGATACGGTGGATTCCAGTACAAGCTGCTAAGCAGGCCGGCTGCGAGCAGCAGAGTTGCCCCTAACTGGACTGCGCGGCGCTGATACGTGAGTGCAATGCTGAACGCGATATACAAGATGGGCAGTACAGGCATTAAGTAGCGCTCCAGTTCAGCGCCTCCTAGGAGCGACACCAGCAAGGTTGTCCCGCCTGCAACGGCCAGCGCAACACGCCACTCCTCGCTGCGGAATAGCAAGGTTTTACGGGCCGAAAGCACCAGGGCCAGCGTGCCGATCCAGCGGAACTCGGCAAAAAACAAGTAGTAGAGGCGGCGCGAAAGCGTCAGGGCTGCGCGCACCGGGTGGAGCGAGTAGTTTACGTTGTAGTTGGCAAAACCGGGGTCGCCGAGCCAATAGCCGGTCACATGATGCAAGGCGAGCAGCCACGCCGCCAACAAGATAGCTGGAGCGGCAAAGTAAGAAGCCGTGCGCCACTCTTTCCGTAAGGCCAGAACGACAAAGAACACAGCGGGCACCACCAGACCCGTCTCTTTCATCATCACCAAAGCCGTACAGGCGATAGCTGCCCATTCATAACGCTTGTCGAAGAACAACAGCAGCGCCAGCAGGGTGAAGACCATGGCCGGCATATCGAGCTGCGCCATCATGCTTTGCGTATAGAACAGCGGCGAGACCAGTAAGAAGATCGGCGGTAGAAAGGCGGGTGCTCCCTTCGTGCCGCGACTGAGCCGGATGGCAAGTAGAAACAGGAGCAGCAGCCCTACGCTTGCCATCAGGAGCATGGCGACTCGCGTGATTGGAATGCTATAACCGAAGGCCCGGTAGAACAATACGAGGTACGCTTCTACGCCAGGCGGATGCACATTGGGCACAGCGGATCTGGCTACCCACGCACCCTCCCGCAATAGATCAAGCGGCGTTGGAATAAACTGGCCCAGCTCATCCCAGAAGTACGGCAGGCTCAATAGAGACAGATGAGTAGCAAAAAGGGGGACCGCAAAAATCAAATAGAAGACAAGTAAGAAGTATGGGCGCCGAGGCTTACGCTGCTCTTCGGCCAGCGCAAACGGAGGCAGCTTTGGCATCGGCGGCCGGCTTTTCGTCGGCATCCGCTGTTACTGAATGACTTCGCCCTGGGCGTGCGGTTCCAGCTTGATCTCACCGAATGCGGCTTCGTACTGCTGCAGGTTTTGGCTCAGGAGGGTGGCCAGTGCTTTAGCCTGCGGCGGGCTCAGGTAAATGCCTTGAAAATTCTGGATCATCACTGCATCCACGGCTGTCTGGTTCACCGTTCCAAATAGAAGATAGAAGTCCATCAGGCTCACACGCATCTGTACACTGTTGGCGTAATGCTCCCGGAACTGTTCGGTGTTTGTCATTTGCAGTTTCGGCTGGGGTTGAGCTGGACTCATCTCATTAGTATCCACAAGTGCTCTGTCAGCCTGCGCTGCC
>CALMAV010000511.1:6474-7215 GCA_937859895.1 uncultured Bryobacterales bacterium
AAGAGAGCGACGTAGGGCAAAGCGAAGGCACAGATACACGAGCAGTCCTGCCGGTCCGAACAGAAATGTGAGAGCCAGGCAGGGTATCACCAGAAAGTGAGAGATCCGGTGGCGCACCCCATCACGCACTTCCCAGCTCCCAATGAAAAGATCGAAAGCCAGGTAATGCACCCATCCGGCTAGCAGCAGCCACGGATTGGAGAACAGCGCGGCGACACCATCCAACGTATTGAAGTCGCCATGCGACCCGCCAAGATGGGTGAACAGCAACGCGACGTACAAGGCGGACAAGCAAAATGGGAACAATGATTCCAGTTACTAACTCGGGAACCATGCGCTTCCGTCCCAGTACGATCAGAAGCAACCATGCCAGTAGACTGACAGTGTTGGCGACCTTAAAGAGCGCTTGCGCAGTCATAGCTGGACCGGATAAGCCGATGGGTGCAATCGTTCGCTCGGACGTACGCGGCCGCTGAGGAGTAGAGCCAACGCGCTTCCAGTAAGCCACAAAATAAGCGCACCCGCTGTAATGGTGTCCGGCTCAGCTATTGACTGGCCGCGTAGCGCCTGCCACTCGAGCAATGCCATTAAGGCGAAGTAGCTTCCTGCAGCAGTAGCTACGGCACTAACCGGCGGCCTTCGCCTGCTTGCCAGCAGCCAATAAGCAATCGGAATCGCTTGCAGCCCGTGTAACCCCATAAAGTGCGCGATGCGAAGATCTCCATGTTCGCGGCTCCAGCC
>CALMAV010000512.1:0-4470 GCA_937859895.1 uncultured Bryobacterales bacterium
AGTGAACAGCAACCGTCCCTTAACTCGTCTGTCTCACGCTGGGGGTTCATTGCACTAATTGTCCTAATTGTCCCCCCTAATTGTCCCCTGTGATGAGTCGAGCATTTTCTCCAGCGTGCAGCAAACATTGAGTTCACTTCCTACCCCAGTTCATGCACTAGACGAAAAAAAAACGCGGCCATTGCTGACCGCGCTCTCAAAGCACTTCAATGTTGTTTTCTAAGCTTTAGCGCCGATACCGTCCATAACCGCTGTAGAAGCCCCGGCCATAGTAGGGACGATAGTACCCCGGCCCAAAGAATACTGAAAACCCAGGGGTGTAGCGATACGGATAGTAGTAGGGATATCCGTAATAAGGCGCGGCCGCCACGGCGACTGGAGCACCATAACCTGGATAAGGAGCGGGCCGGCTGTTATAGACCGGACGTTCATATTCGTTGGGCTGAACATAGCGGAATGCCTGGGCAGAACGCGTCGTATCTATCGTGATAGGGGCTTCAATGCGGAATGTTAGGGTCTGTTCGGGATAGATAACTGTAGGCTGTCCGCGAGTCAACAGAACACCAACTGTTCCGGCCACAGCACCAGCACCGGCACCGGCACCAATCGCTGCACCGCGTCCCAACCCCGCAGCCGCACCAATGGCGGCGCCTAAACCGGTCGTGCCCGCAATGGCACCTGCATCGCGACCTACTGAGGTGTTGCCGCTGCGGCTCACAAATTGAGTCTGCAGCGGAACCTGCTGGCCATCCACCAGCGTTAACTCAGTCACTTGCACATTCAGCCGCGAGGTTCCCTGTACGCGTCCAGCTTTTTGGGCATCCACCACTTGCCCGGCAACCGTTTCGCCTGGCTCGGCAACGACCACTCCGTTTACCACTAATGGCGCGGCTAGTGATGCGGAAAATCCATCACCGGCTTGGTTGCGATCAGACGACAGAAGCTGATTAACGCGAACCGTCAAAAATGTTCCCCCTGGGATTGATAGCTGCGCTGGTACCGGCGGCGGAGCCTGTTGCGAACTGCTAGGCCCATACTGCCCTCCCCCGTTGTAAGGAGCCCTCTGCTGCGGCGGAGGCGCATACGGTCCGTTCTGAGTCGGCGTTGGCGCGCCATAACCTCCACCTTGCCCGTAAGGGTCCTGTGCCTGCCCTTGGGTGTTCGGATTCTGGCCTACCGGTGCCCACCCGCCGTTATTATCACCCTGCGGCGGATACCCCTGTGACTGCGGATCTTGCGCTGGATAGGGCGGCTGTTCCTGTGCCACCGCGCATCCCACTGTTGCTAAAACACCAAGCGCTAATGCCGTGGTGGCTCTCTTTACTGATTTTCGGAAGAACATTTCAAACTCCCTGCTATATCGACGCTCCTCTCATTGCACGAGTTGCGCCAATCCCCAACTCTTTTCGCTCCAATAGCTTATAGAGATTCCACTATGCTGAGAATCAACCGCGACTGGTACTTTTCAACCGCCTTACTGGCTCTGATACCCAAGCTGGAGATAATCACAAAGATGTTCTTTCTTCAGGTAATCGTTCTTGCCATTGTGCAAGGCCTGGCCGAGTTGCTGCCCGTTTCCAGTTCAGCCCACGTTGTTGTGGCCGAAAAGCTGATGGGCCTTGATCCTTCTTCGCCGCAGATGACGCTGGTGCTGGTGATGCTCCATACCGGAACCATGTTTGCCGTAATCCTCTACTTCTGGAACCAGTGGCGCAAGACCTATTTCGACAACGCCACCACCTTTCGCACTATTGCAATCCAGGTGATTGTCGCCACCGCGATCACGGGCGTCATCGGTGAGGCGCTAGTCAAGCTGATTGAGAAGACTGCCTTCAAAGGTCAGGGGAAAGCGGAAATTGAACAGCTATTCAGCCATCTCGAATTGATCGCGCCAGCGCTAGCTGCAGTCGGTGTTCTCATTCTGATTGCAGGCTTAGTCGAGCGCCGCCGTGAGCGGTTGAACCTCGGCCTCGGTACCGGGCTGAATCTTCGGCAAGCCGGGCTAATTGGCGCTGTTCAAGGTTTGTGTCTGCCCTTCCGTGGCTTTTCCCGGTCTGGCGCGACAATCTCAACAGGCATGCTCGCCGGCGTAGCCAAGGTGCGTGCCGAGTCATTTAGCTTTGCCCTGGCCGTTGTGCTGACTCCGCCTGTGGTCATTCGCGAAATCCTACGCTTGCGCAATGCCGAGCACCTGAACAGCGGAGAAAGTCTCGCTTCGGCAGCGGTGCCCAGCCTGCTTGGCCTTGTCTTTGCGTTCCTGGCAGGCTTGGTTGCCCTACGCTGGCTTAGCGGATGGCTCGAAGGCGGTCGCTGGTATCTGTTCGGCATCTACTGCCTTGTTGCTGCCGCCGTAGTTGCCGGGCTCCATTCGGCAGGCTATTGAGTGAACAATCTGACCCGGGCGCGATGCCCCTCGCTCAACTTTGCATCGCTTGTGTAAAGAGTCGCACCGGTACCTTCTGCCAATGCAATGTAGGCAGCATCGTAGGCGGTGAAATTGTGCCGCAGCTCCCAAATTCGAGAGAGCATGGGTATGTGGGCACAACGCTCGGCTGGAAGTTCCGCGAGTGCCCTGATCATCTGCTCAACCCGGTAAGGGTCAAGGCGCTGTGATGCGGCCATCTTGCGTAGAGCACTCAGAACTTCCACGTCGAGCAGGTACGGGACAAGAGTCAAGCTAGGGTTCTTGGCCACTTCACAGGCGACAGTAGGGGCAAGCGCTCCGCCCGTGAGTAGCTCAACAACTATTGATGCATCCAGAACAATCAATCGGAGTCTCGCAACTCGCGGATCAATTCAGCCGAACTGACTTTCAACCGGATTGGTTTGGCTTCCGCCACGCGTTCCAACCACTCCTGCATGCTGGGGCGCTCCGTCGTACGCTGCAACTCCCGCTTAACAAAATCAGATAAGCTCATCCCTTCACGTGCAGCCCGAGTCTTTAACGTGCTGTGCACGGTATCCGGCACATCCCTAATCTGAACCATCTTCGACATGTTCAGAGGATACAAGACATGTGTTGCACATGTCAAGGTTTACCCTACGCCAAGTTCTTGCGAGCCGCCGCAATCAACTGCCGTGTGCCCACGTAGGGATCCAGACTGCCCTCAGTCTCCATCGAGAAATATCCTCGATACCCAGCGTGTTTCGCAGCAGCAAAAATAGGCGCGACGTCCACGCGCAGTTCCTTCCCGTCCACGATCTCCACATCTTTCACATGACTGATGTTTGTGGCCAGTGGGAACAGCATCTTTAACGCACGCAAGTTTTCCGCTTGATCATTGCGAATCTGCATAGAGTTGCAGAAATCAGGGAGCGACCGTAAGTAAGGGCTATTCACTGCTTCGATGACTTTTACCACCCGATACGGATCTTCGCTTTTCGGATCATCGTTTTCCAAGTTAATGACCATGTTTTTACTCTGCCCGTAGGCTGCGATTGCCTTCAAAGCTTTAACAGCGCAACCGATATCCTCATTCGCGGAAGCAGCTGGAACATGCACGCGAATACTGGGCGACCCCAGCGCTTTCGCGGCATCCACCCACTTGCGCCATGTCGCCTGCGCTTGCGCACGCTGCTCTTCGGTCCCGCACGGCTCCACATTGACATCGCAAGGGATGTTCACTACCTGCAAGCCTGCACTTTGGAATGCCTTTCGCAAACCCGCTATATACTCCGGCTCAATCGAATCGAAGTGGTGGCTCCATGGCTCGATTCCATATACGCCGAAGTCGCGCACCACCGTTCCTGCAAACTCAGCCAAACTCATACGAGGTTTAGTCCCCGACGATTCTCCGCCTCCTGTTTTCCCAACGACTGACCGAAACGGGTACGTCGAAACCGATAGCCGATGCGAGATATCGGTGGGAAAAATGAGGTCTGGTTTGGCTCCGCGCGCTGTGCTCGCCAGCGCTAGCGAACCGAGTAGCAGTTGGCGGCGGTTGAATTGACTGGTCACATTAGCAGTGTATTGCTGCCGCGCACGTACTAATAGCACCCCTCGACGATTCGCGTACTCGGCTACAATAAGCGAATCCATGCGCAAAGCTCTTGCCTTTCTAAGTGCATTCGCGCTCAACGTTGGAGCAGCTGATACCGTTCATACTCTTCGCGGATACTCTCCCGAGGGTTCCGCCACCGAAGTTCAGTGGGAGCAAACCTTCCGCAACATTCCCCAGCCCGATCGCCTGCGTGAGAACATGCGCCGCCTTACCGCGCGACCTCACCATGTCGGTTCTCCTTATGACAAGGACAATGCCGAGTGGATTGAGTCGCAGTTGAAATCGTATGGCCTGGATGCCCACATCGAAACTTTCGACGCACTCTTCCCCACACCCAAAGATCGAATGATGGAGATGACCTCGCCGGTCAAGTTCACCGCTAAATTGGAAGAGCCCGGCCTTGCCGTTGACCCTACATCCAATCAAAAGAGCGAGCAGCTACCGACCTACAATGCTTACTCATCTGACG
>CALMAV010000512.1:4480-7502 GCA_937859895.1 uncultured Bryobacterales bacterium
GGCGATGTAACTGGTCCAGTGGTCTATGTGAACTATGGCGCGCCTGCTGATTATGAGCAGCTCGAACGAATGGGCGTCTCCGTGCGTGGCGCAATTGTTCTGGCTCGCTATGGGCAGACCTGGCGCGGCATTAAGCCGAAAGTTGCAGCCGAGCACGGGGCAGTGGGCTGCCTGATTTATTCGGATCCGCATGAAGACGGCTACTTGCATGGCAACGTGTTTCCTGCTGGTCCCATGCGCCCCTCTTTTGGAGCTCAAAGAGGCAGCGTTATGGATATGCCCATCTACCCGGGCGACCCGCAAACGCCCGGCATCGGATCTGTTCCTGGAGCTAAAAAGATCCCGTTATCCGAAGTGAAGACATTCACTAAGATTCCGGTGATGCCGATCTCCTACGACGATGCTGAGCCGCTGCTCAAGAACTTGAATGGCGAACTGGTCCCGGAGAACTGGCGCGGCTCGCTGCCTTTGACTTATCACATCGGGCCGGGACCGGCTAACGTTCACCTGCGGCTCCACTTCAACTGGGATCGCAAGACACTGTATGATGTGGTGGCAAAAATTCCGGGCGCCCAGCATCCGGATGAGTGGGTTATCCGCGGCAACCATCACGATGCTTGGGTAAATGGCGCTGGTGATCCGATATCCGGCGCCAGTCCCGAGATGGAAGAAGCACGCGCTTTGGGCGAGTTGTTGAAGAAAGGCTGGAAGCCTGATCGGACCATCATTTACTGCTTTTGGGACGGTGAAGAGCCTGGGCTGCTTGGCTCTACCGAGTGGGCCGAGACGCATGCGGACGAACTGACCGCGCATGCTGTCGCCTACATCAATTCCGATGGTAACGGGCGGGGTTACTTCAGGGCTGAAGGCTCACACTCGCTGGAGAACTTCGTCAATGGCGTCGCTAAGGACATCATCGATCCTGAAACGAAGATGACGATATCCCAACGTGTGCGGCTGGTTGATTCTACTCGCACGACTCCTGAAAAGCGAGCGGAACTAAAGGCTCGGGCTGACCTTCGCATTGATGCTCTCGGGTCTGGTTCCGACTACACGGTATTTATCGACCACCTTGGAGTCGCCAGTGTCAACCTCGGCTTTGGTGGTGAGGATCCAGGCGGTGGCCAATATCACTCCATCTACGACGACTTCTACTGGTACACCCACTTTCAAGACACAGACTTCGTCTATGGCCGCGCTCTTGCGCAGACGGCAGGCACCATGATCATGCGGCTGGCGGATGCGCAGGTATTGCCCTTCCAGTACACCAATTTGGCTGAGACCGTACACGGTTACGTGGGCGAGTTGAAGAAGTTGGCAGCGGATGAGCGCACGGCAACCAAGGAAAAGAATCAGCAGATTGAAGATGGCGCTTATCAAGCTCTAACTGATCCCCGAAAGAAACTGGTTCCGCCCACCAAGGAGCCGTTGCCTCCTTACCTGAACTTCGCGCCTCTTGAGAACGCCAGCGATGAACTGACCCGTGCCGCCGCCAGTTACGAAAAAGCTCTGACTGCGGCGGGCAACAATGCCTCAGCCGCTGTGAATGGCAAGCTCATTCAAAGCGAACGCTTGCTTCTGAACCCAGCGGGTCTTCCCAATCGCCCCTGGTTTCAGAACTTGATTTATGCGCCGGGCTTCTACACCGGCTATGGAGTAAAGACCATTCCCGGTGTGCGCGAAGCCATAGAACAGAAACGCTGGAGCGAAGTGGACGTGCAAATGACACGAGTCTCCGAAGCGTTGACCAAAGAAGCTGCATTACTGGACGAAGCGGCCAAACAACTAACGCCAGCTTCTACAAGTACGCGGTAGTCCGGCTCGCCTCACAGAGATGATGGCCAACACCGATAAATAATCATCGATGTTTCGCCTTCGAATGTAGAACAGAACGCAGGATCGTTCTGTTCCACTTTAGTCGATTGAGTCTTAGTGCTCGATGGCTGCGCAAACAAGATCGCGCAATTGGTCCAAACCAGCGGTGAGATCTTTGCCGAGGTGGACGCGCAAAGCCCGGCGATGACGGTCGGCAAGCACCTGGAAGTCGCCTCGGGCTTGAGCGGCTTTTACTGTGCTGAACGTGTATCGCTGGTCCGGTACGGGCAAGTCTTTCGCGTCGTCGCAAGTGATCTGGAGAAAGACGCCGGAGTTTGGTCCGCCCTTGTAAGCCTGGCCGGTGCTGTGAAGAAAGCGGGGGCCGAAGCCAAGCACAGTAGCGACATGCTCGGACTCCAGAACTTCTTTACGCAACTCCTGGAGCTGTTCCTCGTATTTAGGGAACATTGGGATGTAAGCAAGCAGGCCGAAGTAGTCGCCGGGTTTGATGCGGTCCATGTGCTGACGAATGACGCTACCGATCGAGTTGCCGCCTTTCAGCAGCTCTTTCGCGTTTGCTTCATCGGTGAACAGCTTGATGCCGTCCGCTTCGAGGATCGGCTTCTCTTCCGGTAGCGATCCGGACTTTTCGAAGGCGGATGTCAGGTCGCGCGTGACGATTTTGCTCGCTTCAACGTCGGGTTGATTAAAGGCGTCGATGCCGATCACCGAACCAGCAACAGCTGTGGCGATCTCCCACTGGAAGAACACTTGCCCTAGCTGCTGGAGGTCATCGATTACGATACGAACAACAGGCTCGCCACTCTTCTCTAGCGCTGAGACAACCGTGCCTTGCTCGGTATCATCATCGCCAGCAAATTTGATGTAAGCAAAGACTCGATCCTTGCCGTAGATATCTTTGTTTTCACCCTCTGGTTTGAAGAGAGGTTCGCGATCAACTGGGATAAGGCCGTGGCCCTCTTTGCCTGTTGATTCGGCTAATAACTGCTCCAGCCAAGCACCTAGATCGTGAATGGAATCGGAGCAGATCAGCGTCACTTTATCGCGCTTGAAGCTGGCAGCGGCAGTGCCCAATATGAGCCCAAGAGAGACGCCAGGGTTGCTGTTCGAATTTGGGTTCTTGCAATCAGCGACTGTCTCGGCAGTGCGTTTGAGAAATTTCTCGGTGTCGAGACCCATGGCGGCG
>CALMAV010000513.1:0-910 GCA_937859895.1 uncultured Bryobacterales bacterium
ATGATAGAGAGGTAGCGCTCTGCTGTGAGTACCCTCATCCATCTTGGTTGGCCCACGTCCCCACTTCCGCCTCCGCCATTTCCGGCGTACGGGCCGCTGGTAGATAGTTTTGGCCGGGTGCATTCCGATCTTCGCATCAGCGTTACGGATCGATGTAACATTCGCTGCTTCTACTGCATGCCGGAAGAAGGCGGGACTTTTGCACCGGTATCCCGCCTACTCTCCTTTGCCCAGATCACCGACTTTGTCACTGCAGCTCTCCCACTTGGCATTTCCAAGATTCGCCTAACGGGAGGTGAGCCACTTCTTCGCCCACGCCTTGCCGAATTGGTTTCCGTTTTAGCCTCGCTTTCTGAAGTGAATGATTTGGCGCTGACCACCAATGGCGTCCTGCTTGCCGGTGCTGCCGAATCTCTATATCAGGCGGGTCTGCGTCGGCTTAACATCCATCTGGATACGCTTGACCGCGAACGGTTTCGCACCATCACGCGCCGGGATGATTTGCCCAAAGTTCTAGCCGGGATTGCCGCCGCGCAAGCAGCAGGCTTTCGGAATATTAAGATCAATGCTGTTGCCATTCAGGGTCTGACCGAGCCGGACATCGTCAGTCTGGTCCAGTTTGGAAGGGAATATCAGATTCAGGTTCGATTCATTGAGTTCATGCCGCTCGATGCCGAGCAGATTTGGTCTCTCGACCGCGTCCTTACCGCCCAGCATATCTTGGCTATTCTGGCGGACAAGTTCGGTCCACTTCAGCCAGTGCCGGAATCTGATCCTAATGCTCCGGCTACCCGTTACCGGTTTGAGGATGGCTTCGAGGTCGGCATCATCGCCTCGGTTAGCCGCCCGTTCTGTATGAACTGCAACCGACTTCGCCTGACCTCCGACGGTAAACTTCGTTCTTGCCTAT
>CALMAV010000513.1:920-2837 GCA_937859895.1 uncultured Bryobacterales bacterium
GAAACGGATGTCCGGCAACTGCTAGGGACGCCCGATTGCCGGCTCGCGGTGCAAAACGCTATTCGCTCAACAGTTTGGAGCAAATGGATCGGCCACGACATACATCAGAACACTTTCTCTAGTCCTGATCGCGGCATGTACTCCATCGGAGGTTAGCTTCCGTCCTCGGCTACAATCGGCATTCCTGGCTGCATGGGCGCTAGCGAATTTACGTTGTATCGCTCCCTGGCCGTGAAAAGCCTCTCCACTTCCTGCCGCGGCAGCGCCTGCGCTCCACCCATCATCTCGGCCACGAAAGTAATCCGGGCAAAATGTTCAACCATCTCCATCCGGAAAAAGGCCTTCCAGACATCAGCACCCCAGCACGTACAGCCATGGTTCTCCAGCAGCAAGGCATCGTAATTTGCAATATACGGCATCATGCCATCACTTAAAGCCGGTGTTCCTGGAATGCCGTACCTTGCTAATGGAACTGCCCCTAACTGAATCACCACCTCCGGCAGCAGCGCCTTGTCCAGCGCTCGACCAGCTGTAGCGAACCCGGTTGCCACCGGTGGGTGTGCATGCACAACCGCTCTTACATCCGGCCGGTTCTCATAAACCGTGAGGTGCATGGCAATCTCACTGGTGCATTCATGCGGTCCGTCGATTTTGCAACCCTTGCTGTCACAGATAATCAGATCGTCGAGTTTCAGAAAGCCTTTGCTCATCGCAGTCGGCGTGCATAAGAGGCGGCCATCCTCCAGCCGGATGCTGATGTTGCCATCATTCATTGCTACCCAGCCCTTTTCGTACACCAGATGGCAGACCCGGAGCAGATCCTCACGGTGCTGTTGCTCACTTCTACTCATGCAAACTCCCGAGTTTATCAGGCAGAGGCTCGGGCGTCGCTACAATGAAGCGGTGGAAAAACGCCGCATGTGCCCGAACTGTCGGGCTTTTATTGAGATAAGTGACCGTGTCTGCCCCTACTGTGACGTCCAGCTAGGGCCACGCGCTGTCGATATGCGCGACCGTCTTACCGGGACATTTATGCCGCGCGCCAACATTACCGGTGCAGTGATTCTCACTCTCAACGTTGCGTTCTTCCTGCTCGAAATTCTCGTCAACACCACGGTGTTTCACGGATCTGCCCAAAGCATCAACATTCAAACGCTCGTTGGGCTGGGCGCTAAATACGGCCCTCTTATTCAGCAGGGCCAGTACTGGCGCTTAATCACAGCCGGCTTTCTTCACGGCGGATTTTTTCACGTAGCAATGAACTGCTGGGTTTTATTCGATCTGGTGGGCGAAGTGGAACAGTTTTACGGCACTAGCCGACTGATTTTTACCTACATCGTGTCTACCATCACCGGATTCTGGCTAAGCTTTTTCTTTTTGCCGGGCACTCCTTCGGTCGGGGCCTCTGCCGCCTGTTTTGGCTTGATCGGGATGATGCTTGCCATGGGGATGCGCCGACGTACTGACCCGCTCTCACAATCCGTTCGCAGCTACTATGGCCGATGGGCGGTATACGCCCTTATATTTAGCTTTCTCCCGGGATTCAACATCGATATTGCCGCGCACGTGGGCGGATTAGCTGGTGGATTCGCAGTTGGCTGGCTGGCAGGCCTTCCATCCTTGCCCAACACGCCGCGCGAGAACCTCTGGAAAACTCTGGCCGGTCTTGCAGTTGCAGTGTCGCTGTATGCACTTGCTCAGGATTTCCTGTTCTACAGTAGTTTTGCGCGGGCTTTGAGCAATAATTGAGATTGAGTATCGCTGTGTAAGCCGGTAGCTCTGCTGTTCGTGGCGCAAACCATCCTTTTACGCGGAGCCAGCCAACT
The DNA here is from genome assembly GCA_937859895.1 of uncultured Bryobacterales bacterium. Lineage (GTDB taxonomy): Bacteria > Acidobacteriota > Terriglobia > Bryobacterales > Bryobacteraceae > Bog-105. The sequence continues at coordinate 2,747 of CALMAV010000513.1, forward strand.
GCTTACGTTGCGCGGTCCAGCCGGTGCCCGCCATGGGTCTGGCCTTCAAGATCTCGGAGTGATTCCTGACGGCTCGGTGCTAATCCAGGAC
>CALMAV010000514.1 GCA_937859895.1 uncultured Bryobacterales bacterium
TTCCTGTGATTTTCTCCACCTCTTCCCGTTGGTCGTCGATATGTTGAAGATTCACAGTTCCAAGAACAGTAATACCGCCCCCGAGTACCTCTTCAACATCCTGCCACCGGTGGGCATTACGACTTCCCGCTGGATTATCATAGGCAAGCCCGTCCACCAGGCATACCTGGGGCGCACGTCTCAGAATGGCAGGTACATCCATGACTGGCGCACCTTGCGCCTCAAGAGTAGGAACAATCTCGAGGGACTCTAGAAGCATGCCTATCTCTGGCGGAGAGCTTGATTGCAAAGCGCCAATCACCACATCCTGGCCACGTTCGGATCGGCGTCTTCCCTCATCCAGCATGCGAAAGGACTTGCCAACCCCCGACGCATACCCCAAAAACAGCTTTAGTCGGCCTCGCGTTGATTCAGCCAAGTCAACTCCCCCAAAGAATCAAGTGATGGAGACTGACGCTATCACCCGGACCGCTACAATTTTGCTGCACTTCTGCCCCTAGTTTAATCGCTGGACAAAGTTGCCGCCTGCGCTTTCTTCATCAGCCATAGTTGAATGCGCAATCAGAGATTGTGTCCACGTAGAATAGCTTCGTATGCAAACCAGCGATGGAGCAAATCTTGAGCGGGAACTCCAGGGGAGCGCCGACGCCTTATCTCAGGCAGTCTCGGAGTTGCCGGAAAGTATTTGGCAGAAAGCGCCAGCCGGCCGGTGGTCTGGATTGGAGTGCGTTGAGCATATCGCTCTGGTAGCGGATGGCTTCTCGCGGCAAATTGTAACCTCGCCGATGGGAGCGGAAGGTGTGGCGAATCCGGAACGCGAGGCTGACTTGTATCGAATGGTGCATTCCCGGGAGAGGGCGATTTCGGCGCCTCAGGTCGTGCAGCCCCGGAACAGGTTCACCACTCTCTCCGACGCAATGGCACACTTTCGGCAGATTCACACCGAAGTGCTAAACCGGCTGAAACAGGTGGAGCCGCACCTGCGGTCCTTACAGGTTCAGTATCCAGTCTTAGGTCTCATCACTGGATATGAGGCTTTTCTAACTATCGGTGCGCATACAATGCGGCATGTCGCACAAATTCATGAGCTTGCCGCAACAGAAGGAGTTACCGTTGCCCAATAACGCAAGGAAGATCGTACTCGCCTTAATAGCTGTGGCCATGTGCGCCAGCGCAGGTGAGCAAATTAAGACCGAGGGTGGCTTGGTGCAAGGCGAGAAGAATTCGCAGACCAAGGTTACCGCGTTCAAGGGTATTCCATTTGCCGCTCCGCCGGTAGGCAAGCTACGATGGCAGCCACCTCAGCCCGCTTCCGCTTGGACCGGCGTGCGCCAGGCAACGGCGTTCGGTTCGCGCTGCATGCAAGGAGCCATATTTAGTGACATGATTTTCCGTGATCCCGGGCCGAGCGAGGATTGCTTGTATCTAAATGTCTGGGCGCTGGCCGAAAGCGCCAGCGCGCACCTGCCGGTGATGGTGTGGATCTACGGCGGCGGGTTTCAAGCAGGCGCTGCTTCCGAGCCCCGCCAGGACGGCGAACATCTTGCGACGAAGGGTGTCGTTGTCGTCAGCATGAACTATCGATTAGGCGTGTTCGGGTTCCTGGCTCATCCGGAGTTAAGCAAAGAGTCTGGACACGGCTCATCGGGAAACTACGGCCTGATGGATCAGACAGCGGCACTCCAGTGGGTACATAAGAACATCGCGGCGTTTGGCGGCGACCCCGGCAATGTGACCATCTTTGGCGAGTCGGCGGGCTCTATGTCCGTGAGTGGCCAGATAGCGTCGCCCATGGCGAAGGGCTTACTGAATAAGGCAATAGGAGAGAGTGGCGGCGCGTTCCCTCTGAATGGCCCGATGACTACTTTGGCGAAGAGTGAAACGGCGGGAGTGACATTTGCCAAGTCGATTGGTGCAACGTCGCTGCAGGATCTGCGCGCAAAGGGAGCCGATGAACTCCTAAAAGCAGCGCTTGCCGATAAGAGCGCTCGCTTTTGGTGGAACGTGGATGGCACCTTCTTTCCCGAAGACCCGGTGGCCATTTATGCCAACGGTCGCCAGGCACACGTGCCTTTGTTGGCCGGATGGAATAAGGATGAACAAAGCGCTGGCAGTTTTTTCGGTAAAGCGGAGATGACCAAAGAAGACTTCGAGAGCGTTGTTCGCAGAGACTTTGGTTCTTTTGCCGATCGGATATTGGCAGTTTATCCCCATGAGAATGCGCAGGAGATGCAGGATTCAGCAAGGGATCTAGCAAGTGCCCGCTTCATTACATATGCAACTTGGAAGTGGCTCGACGAGCAGCTAGCTACAGGTGAGAGTCCGGTGTACCGCTACTACTTTCAGCAGGCTCCGCCGGTGCCGGAAGGTGAGCAATCCCGCGGTGCCTATCACTCGGCTGACATCAAGTATGTTTTTGGCACCCTTGATTCCGAAAAGCTAAGCTGGACGCCGGAGGATCGGAATACTTCGGAACTGATGGGAAATTACTGGACTAACTTCGCAAAGAAGGGTGATCCGAATGGGCCGGGATTACCGCAATGGCCTCTGTACCAAAAAGTTAGTGGCTACTCTGTGATGCATCTCGGCCAACCAAGCAACTCCGCAGGAGCTGGGACAGCAAGTGGGCCTGCAAGTGCGGTCGGACGACCACAGCCGGATACCCAGCGAAAACAGTTTGAACTTTTGGACCAATACGCGAAACGACCTTAGCTTGTGAACCTTGTGCGATTCGGGTGCCAGCTAGAGGCACTCGAACCCGACAAGCTAACTAGCGAACCGTACTTTCTGGGCGCCACCTAGGTGCCCACTACCAAATGGGCAGCGGAATCGATCCGAGGTACTCGGCTTATATGGAAGCCGAAGATAGTTGGGACGTCTTTATACAGCTGCAGAAGATAGTATTATCCCTGTCTTATGTAGTACTAGATAACCTGGATCTTCGCCGTTTGTACTAACACGAGGTTGCTAAACTCCACTGAGGAGCATTTTTAATGCTAAGACTTCTCAGTTCTTTTCTCCTTTTCGGCTTGGCCAACACCCTTGTAGCTGCCCCGGTCTGTCCTTCCACCTCAGGCACCACCACCGACTGTGGCTATGTTCTAACAATTAACTCAGATGAATCCCTCACTGGTGCGGAGGTTCCCGGCGCTGCTCCTTACGACGGCAGTGATGATGCTCTGATTGGGCTTGTGAACAATTCTTCAAGCGTTTACAACGGTTCATTTACGTTGAGTGGATCTGGAAACGGCGGCGGCCTTTTTGCCTTTGACGGTGATGGGATTTGCGGCTACGTACCGGCCTCCTACTGCTCAACCGCCGCAGCAAGCACCGGTTACGAAGGACCGCTTAATACATTCAGCAATATTACGTCTGCCGTTGACTCCGAAGACACAGGGACAGTTAACGTAACCGGCTTGGTAGCAGGAGCATCAACGTTTTTTTCACTGGAAGGCTCACCATCTTCCATCAACAGCGGGGGTGGCCCCGTCATTGTGGGATCATCGCCTGAGCCCAGTACCATAACGACTTTGGGGGTAGGGCTTGTCGGTCTGGTTTATGCAGCCAAACGACGTCGGCGGACGTAAGTAACATAAGTCTTTGAAGTGCGGTTCGTTCACTCGCTCGGGTGTCGAACCGCACTACTATGTTAATGAACCGTGCGAGTCTTACGGTTCATGTAGTCCATTAGTAAGTAGTTGCCCAGCGTATACGGCGTGGTGAAGTAAGCTTTGCCTGAACACATTTGCGTAACTTTCTGGACAAACTGGATCAGCCCATAGTCACTGGCGAGCATGAAAGTGTTGATCAGGATTCCACGCTTCTTACAGCGACCAACTTCTTCCAGGGTCTGACTAATTACGAGCGGGTCGAGGCCGAAAGCATTCTTATAAATGCGGCCATCCTCCAGCGTGAGTGCCGAAGGCTTGCCGTCTGTAATCATCACAATCTGCTTCATGTCTTTCTTTTCTTGCGTCAGCAGGCGCTGGGCAAGAATCAAGCCGTCCCGTGTGTTGGTGTAGTACGGGCCGACTTGGACGCGAGCGAGTTCAGAGATCCGAAGCTCCTCAGCCGTATCGTGAAAGAGCACAACGCGCAGACTGTCGCCCGGGTACTGGGTCTTGATCAGATGCGCCAGCGCCAGCGCAACTTTCTTAGCAGGCGTGAAACGGTCTTCCCCGTAAAGGATCATGCTGTGGCTGCAATCCAGCATCAACACTGTCGCGCAGGAACTCTGATATTCAGACTGGTGAACATGCAAATCGGAGTACTCCAGATCGAGCGGCAACCTCACACCCTCGCGCTGCATAGCTGAAAACAGAGTCGCACTAATATCCAGGTTCAGAGTGTCGCCAAATTCATACGCCTTGGAGCCGCCGCTTGCGTCAATACCGGTGGCTAAATCCCGCGTGTCGTGGGCGCCGAAGCTCGATTTTCCAAGCGAACCCAACAGGTCTTTCAGAGTTTTGAAACCCAGAAAGTCTACTGCTTTGTCGGTCACGTCAAAGCGTACTTCGCCTTCTGGACCCCCTTG
>CALMAV010000515.1:0-3548 GCA_937859895.1 uncultured Bryobacterales bacterium
GTAGATTATTCTTCTGGTGGCTGTTATTCAGTAACTCTTTGGCTTGCTTGTTGCCTTCGGCGTCCAATTGAAAGAACTTCTTGCTATCGGTAATCAGGCCGTAGGCGCTACGAGCAGAGTTCGGCTGTAGGGAGCAGCTACGGTCCTGCTTTAACACCTTGGCCCGGCCATCTTTCACCATGCGTTCGGTGCATTTCCAGTCTGTGAGCACTCCTTGAATATCGGTAGCTTGTAGAGAACCGGCAAGAAGAGTGAGGAGGGGAAAAACTGCCAATTTGATGCGCATGAGAGAGTGAAATCAGGATAGCGCGACGGGCGAGGCCCAGCTATCCGGGCACGAGGCTTTTACCCATCAGCATGCTTTCCGAAACACTATTAACAACAAATAAAAGATGCAATGCGACTTGCCCCTGATCGGCTGCTCTGGCTGGAGCGAAGGGAGAGCAAAATACTTTGCTGACTTTCCCGTCGTTGAATTGCAGAGCACGTTCTACGAACCGCCATCCCCCGCCCTGGCCGCCAAATGGCGATCCTCAGCCCCCAACGACTTCCATTTTTGCCTGAAAGCTTGGCAGTTGATCACTCACACTCCATCAAGCCCGACCTACCGTCGATTAAAATCTAAGCTCAGTACGGCTGAGCACGATCTGGTAGGCTCCTTTCGTCCTACTGAGCAGGTTGGGTTGGCTTGGGAGCGGACCGCAGCAATCGCAACTGCTCTGCGAGCTCAAACAGTGCTGTTCCAATGCCCGGCGTCGTTCCGCCCCGAAGCAGAGAACCTGAAGAATCTGCGGAAGTTCTTTTCGGAGATCCACCGGAACCAGCTCCAACTAGCTTGGGAACCGCGCGGCGAGTGGCCTCCTGACTTGGTTATTTCACTATGCAAGGACCTGGATCTCTTGTACTGCATCGACCCATTCGAGACCGACGCGACCAAAGCACATGCCCCATACTGGCGTCTTCACGGCAAAGGCGGCTACCGTTACAAGTACTCTGACGATGATCTGGAGATTCTTTTACGGCTTGTGAACCAGTGCCATGATGGACCGAACCGGCCGCGCTACATCTTCTTCAACAACATCTGGATGAAAGAGGATGCACTCCGATTCCAGAGATTGCTAAGGAGTGCGCACATTGAAGACTCCTTGTGAAACGCGGGCAAAATGATTGGCCACTCCCTGTCTATTCCGATAATTACTAATCGGACGATAGCGGGCGAACTCGTATGCAGCTCCGCTGGTCGCGGAGAAGCTCACCTTACGTTGGGCATCGGTGATTCCATCGCCATTTTCTTTCTTCTTTTCCGTTGATCCTTCGATGATGGCCAACGTCCCTTCCCTTATCACCTGCGAAAGGCGGGCTCGTCAATTTACAGGGCAGGACTAAACCTTGGGAAGCTAGCGACTCGGCACTGGTCGAATCCGGTACGGCAGCTTCGCCGTGAAGAAGGACTGCGACCGAAATGCGATCCAGTGTTTCGAGATAAGTTCTCTCCCAACCTCGTCTTGGCGCTTTTCTCTCACTCCCTCGCTCAACGACAACAAGATTGGCCACGGCAGACCGTGCAACCAGGTTTCATTTACTTTCAAGATCGGTCGCTGGACAAAGACACGTCTTCGAGGCTGTGCAGATTTCTAGCCTCTGGAACCGCGCCGATCATTTTCACGCAGAGATCTACGGCGGTGCACAATCCTGGGGATTTCTATTCAATAAGTGTTGCTGCGGCCAAGCGTCTGGGCCGTCGAGCAGTCCTGCTGGGCAGCCATACAGCCTCCAGAGACGATTCTGTTGACTTACTGTCGTTACCGTATGCACCCTACTCGCACATATTTCCTCATGCGGCCATCAATGTGCATCAGGGCGGTTCAGGAACCACAGGCGAATCGCTGCGCTCAGGCCGACCTATGCTGATCGTGCCTTATGGCTGGGATCAGCCAGACAATGCCGCACGGATTCAAAGACTAGGTGCTGGGCTTCACGTTCCACGCTGCGCTTACTCGGTTGAGACCGCAACAGCCGTTTAAAGGCAGTCTTAGAAGATCAGCGATTCTCTACACGAGCGAAGCAAGTAGGCGATCAAGTTGCCGCAGAAGCCGGCTCAGATTGGCATGCGATGCAATTGAAGCAGTCCTGGAGCGGCAACGGTTCCTGGTATTCTCATTGCTCCACTGCCATTGGTTCAATCTCTAGGCAGCGTACAGACTCCAGAACTCGTCGGTGAGGGAACAATCCGGATTGCGTTGACAGACGCACGGGTGACACGCAGAGGTGAGCACGATGCCGTGAGCTGTCGTCTCTAAACGTTCTCGCGTAAACAACCCGGCCGCAAGGTGGTCCCTAGTTCCCTCATACCTGATCTAGCCAGATTGCCAGGCGCCTCAGATGGTAAAGAGGAGCTACCGTCTGTGTTGTTCAACCTGCGCCATCTGGGAAGTTCTCGGCGAAAGCGGTTGCAACTGTTCTCACGGCAAACGCATTATCGTAGAAAAGCCGGATGGATGATGCTGCCACACTTCACTAGTCAGGAACAGCGGCCTCTGTTTAGACTCGGTGTAGATTCTACCAACGTATTCGTCAACCACTTCAAGACTAATCATCTGGATTGCGCCGATCAGGAGCGTGCCAGACAGCAGCCTGAACCAGCCTAGAACCCATTGGTGGGTAAAAAGCCGAACTCTGGTCGATTGACCACTATCGGCCGGAGGGTCGCTCTACATTAGGTTCTTATCTTGCTCAAACTGGAAGCACCATAGAGTAAAAAGGCCGACACTACCGAGCCTCAGCGACCGTGCAGTCGTCAGTTCCTATTAGGAGGTTGCCTGAATAGCAAACATCGGTGGAGGACAGCTTGCAATCGTCAGAAAAACCGGACCAGTTTAGGCAAGCTAGCATAGTAATTAGGAACTTTACTATTTGTCCCAGAATCCAACGGTTGTGCACAGCGACCGGCGAGAAGCTTTCTATGATTCGCTGGTTAAGGAGTTTGGGCCAAAATATGGAAGCCCCGAACCCCTTGCATTGCAGGTCGGTCTGGAGCTGATTCTCACGTGCGACATGATGCACCAGATTGTGACGCGTGATTTCGCCAACTACGGGTTGTCTAAGTCGACCTACAACATCCTTATGCTGCTGCATCACGGACCTGACTGTGGAATGCAATTGCATCAACTAGGCGATCTGCTACTGGTTAGCCGAGCCAATATCACTGGCTTAATGGATCATTTGGAGCAGAAGGGTCTGGTTACGCGTACGGTGGACGTTGTGGACCGGCGAGCACGTTACGCGAGAATAACTCCTCTGGCTTGCAGTTTACTGGAGCGGATCGCACCAGCCCACAACGAGAACGTGGATCGACTCCTCCAGGAGTTGACCGGGGCCGAGAAAGAGCTGCTGTTAACATTGCTGCGAAAGACGCGTGAGAGTATGGCAAGGCGGTGCGAAAATGACGCAAGTCGTTCATCTTTGAAAGTTGAAACAGATAAGGACTGAAAATTCCTATGGCAGACGAGCAAGAAGGTAAACCACAAGAAAAACAGAACCAGAGTGCC
>CALMAV010000515.1:3558-8754 GCA_937859895.1 uncultured Bryobacterales bacterium
GAAGCCCAATCCGCGCCGGGCTCGTTTTATACGGCTGATTGCAATCGCATTGGCAGTAGTTGCCGTATTGGTGATGATTCCGGTCTTTGCTTACTATTCGGTTCGGGTGTCTACCGATGATGCACAGATCGACGGGCATGTGATACCGATTAGTTCGCGTATCTCCGGCAATGTGCTCCAGGTCATGATCAACGATAACCAGCAGGTGCGCGCCGGCGAATCGTTAGTTAAGCTTGACCCGGCTGATTACAGGGTTGCGGTTTCGCAGGCCCAAGCACAACTGTCGAGCTCACAAGCCGACATCACCCAGAATGAACAGAACATTCCAATTACATCGATCAATACAAGTAGCCAGGTGAGTACATCAACAACGCAAGAGCAGCAGGCTCGAGCAGGTGTAGCGGTTTCTGAACAGGCGATTGACGCGGCACGGGCGAGAGTCGCTTCCAGTAACGCCGCTCTAGCACAGGCGCAGTCCAATTTTGTGAAATCACAGAAGGATCTTGCTCGTAGTAAAGACTTGGTGACCAAGGACGAGATTTCGAGGCAAGATTACGACGCTGCTATCGCTACAGCCGATGCCAATGCGGCAATGGTAGAAGGCGCGCGTGCCGACGTGCTTGGTGCTCAGCATGCTTTGGATCAATCGATTGCGCAGTTAGACCAGGCAAAGGCGCAACTGGAAGGCGCGATCATTCAACGCAAGCAAAGCCAGAATACACTGCGGAACCAGGTGGCAATTGTGAGAGCCCGGTTAAAGCAGTCAAACGCTGCCGTGCAAGGCCGCCAGGCGGATCTGGAACAAGCGAATTTGAACCTCGACTACACGGTTATAAAGGCGCCTATCGATGGAGTAGCTAGCAGGAAGACTGCCGAACCAGGCATGCAAGTAACGGCCGGCCAGCAACTGATGGCTCTAATACCACTGGACGACATCTGGGTAACCGCAAACTACAAAGAAACGCAGCTGAAGAAGATGCGTGTGGGCCAGAGAGTCGAAATCGAAGTTGACACATATGGCAGCAGCCGAAGATATAAAGGGCACGTGGACAGCATTGCTGCAGCATCGGGCGCCAAGTTCAATCTCCTGCCCCCTGAGAACGCAACGGGTAACTACGTGAAGGTTGTGCAGCGAGTACCAGTCAAGATTGTGCTCGAGCCCGGTGAAAATCGTGACCATTCATTGCTGCCAGGTATGTCAGTTACTCCGACTGTGCTGCTGAATAGTGATATCAACAATCCGCAGCAGCAACAGTAACGCTTGGACGCCAGCGAGCCCTACTCCTGGCGTACGCCTTCCAAACTGACCGGCAAGCTGAAGGAAAAAATAGAGCCGGACCCTTCAACCGACTCAGCCCATATTCGACCGCCATGTCGTTCGACAATCTTTTTAGCAATCGACAAACCCATCCCGGTTCCCTCAATGGCCTCGCGGCTATGGAGCCTCTGAAAAAGACCGAAGATGCGTTCTGCGAATTGCGAATCAAAGCCTCGGCCGTTGTCGGCAACCGAAACGATCCAGTGCGATTCGTCACGCTTGGCAGAGACAAAGATACGAGGGGCCTTATCGCCACTATATTTAATAGCATTCGACAGCAGATTTTGTAGTACCTGCGCGAACTGAACACGATCCACTACCAGTTCCGGCAAGTCGCGGCTTGAGATGACTGCACCAGTCTCGCGTATGGCCGCCTGCAAACTTCCTTCTGCATCCCCCAAAATGGCAGCAAAGGAGACACGGGTGATGGGCTGCCCCGCTTTTCTTAGCCGAATTAGTGAAAGCAGACCGTTGATCAGATCTGTCATACGGCGCGCCGAGGAAACAATGTATCCGATGAACTCATCCGCATCACTATCGAGCTTATTTTTGTAGCGGGATTCAATCAACTGGCTAAAGCTCGTAATGGTCCGGAGAGGTTCTTGTAAATCATGGCTGGCTACATAAGCAAACTGCTGTAGCTCTTCATTGGCAAGACGAAGATCGCGGGTTCTTGCCTCAACCTGAGCTTCCAGACTTAGGTTCAGCTCCCGCAGGCGTTCGGAGGCAAGGTCACGCTCGCGAAGGTACGAAATAGAGGAGTGGTAAAGCCGATACAGGACAACCACCAGTAGCGCAGTACCAAGGAGAAAAACCAGAAACGCAAGATGGTTAAGATTGCGCTGACGAACCAGAACATCTGACTCCTGGTGGGATAGCCGAAGCTGTAAGCCGTCAATCAAACGATGGATTTGCTGGGTTGCTCCATCGCTTTCCCCGGCCTTTGCCTCCTCTACGGTCTCGCCACGGCTCTTTGACTTGGCGGCCTCAATTGACAACGCTGCTGCGGCGGTACGGGCCTGCAAGGCAGAGGCGATGGTGACGACCTCAGCCTGCAATTCCGGCGTTCCCTCCCTTGCGTACATTCGGCAAGTCTCAATCTGGCTTGGGAGAGCAGCTTTATCGGTTTCAAATTGGTTCAGAAACCGCTCCTCCCCCGTTAACAGGAAGCTTCGTTCCTCGCTCTCGACGTTAGTGGAAAGGGTCCGCAGCTGTTGCACGCTACCCGACAGCTTTTGAATGGAAAGCAGCCGAAGGTCGGCATACTCGCCCAGGGTAGTGACTGCGAAAAATAGCAGACTCAAAGCAAGCGGAACGGAATATAGGATTGCCAGCCGACGGCGCGTTCGCGACTGAAGATCCGGGTCAATGGCGGCATGAGGCCCGTCGGCCTTGCCTTCGAGATAGGCAGGTGAGGTAGACAGCCCTGTGCTCACCGGGGGAACAGCTGGCTGAGCATAACGGTCACCACCCTGTGTTGGAGCATCCACTTTGTTCCCAAACAGGTGGACCCCGTGAAACCACGATTGGTTTCAGCCCTGTCCATCAAAAACGGGCTTATCGGACAGACACAGCCGAGGCGTGCAGCCGTTTCAGCAAGAAGCACTCCAGGCCTCCCATTCCCACCTTAGTAGGAAGAAAGTAGCGTGCGCTGGCGACTTCGGCCAAGGTGCGAGCAATTTGGCCAAGGGCCAGATTACGAGCTGCAATGGTTCGGTGCTTCAGCGTGGGAGAGAGAATTGTTTCTACCTGAATAGCAGCAAGCTTGTTCTTAGCTGATTCCCGGTCATTACGGAAAACTAGATCGAAGCAGGCCGAATTGGCTAGACTGGCATTCCGCGAAGCAAGACTGCCACGCGCAGAAAGCTGGAGAGCACGTGCGTCCCAAGCATTGCCATTCGCAAAATCCCCACGGTCAAAGGCCCACGTAGCCAGCATGTCCGCGTAAAGAATCATGAAGTCAGGCCGGCCCTGGAAGCCTGCCATCAGTTCCACTAGCCAGAGCGGAAAGTGACGAGGCTCAAGACCAGCCATCTGCAGCTGCAGGACCAGATGATACAAGAAGATTTCGTTTGCCGCCTTCCCGTCCTGCCATAGGATCAGGAACAGCGTAGCGTCGTTCTGCACACGCGACTTTGGTGAGTTGGGCAGCAGGCCAAGCACGAAGATGAAGAAGCTGATTTGCACGAATGCCGTTAGGAGAGAGAGCATCCAGCCGTTTGCCATGTGCGTATAGATGGGGCAGGCGGCGGCAAGGGCAGTAAGCAGCGTTGCACCTGGGCCTGCAGCAACCACCAACAGCATGCGTTCACGCCAAGACTCATTTGTCCTCGGGATGGCTACTACCGAACCAGTAAATAGCCGTGTCTTGTTGATGTGGGAAGTCCAGCCAAGCTGGCCTTGGGATAGCCGAAGCGGCCCGATCGAAATGGTAAGGACTTCGAATCGGCACGCCAGAGAGGCAAGCAGATGACCTGTTTCATGCAGCACTAACGCCGCAATGGAGGCAAGCAGCAGGGCGGCCCACCCGGAGAGCGTAGTGACTGCTACCGGCTGGAATAACGCCGCTACTGACGGCGAGGCAATGCTGCTCAGGATGCCTCCCAACAGAAACCCCGCGCCAAGAAGACCTGTCAGCGCAAGAACCTGTCCTGGGGCTCTTTTCGCTCCGGATTCAGAAGCGAGGACGGGCGGCACTAACGCGGGCGTTGAAACAGGTTCCATGCGGCTAGTATGTTGTGTTCTCAATACTTTGGACAGACCATCAGGTACCGCAAAAAGCGCACGCTAGACATTACGGAGTATATTGCCCGGATTTTCCCCAGCCCCTCCGCATTCGTAAATACCTGCTTTGGAAGCCCCTGAAGCAGTCACTTTAGGGTGTTTGCTTCACTCGGGTTTGAGCCAAGAGTAAATGGAGTACCAGTGTTCCTCTACGTACGGGTATAAACTGACTAACCAACCTTAGATAGTGGATCGGCTACTGAATGCTCAGGAGGCAAGAGGCAAAACCCGCCAGCCCGTTACACTGAAGGCTTCACTCCTCCATGGCAATCCAAACGCTATTTGGAACAATTCCAACCGAACCCACCCTATATGACCGATTAAAGGCTGGCGTTGAAAAGACGCGTTCCGGACTGGTTGATCGCATTGAGGACGTGTTGGCCGGTACGCGAGAGATCGATGCCGATCTGCTGGAGGAACTTGAATACACCCTAATCACGGCCGATCTAGGCGTTCGCACCGTACAGGAGATCCTCGATCGGTTGCAGGAGCGGGTGGATCGCAGAATGACCGGCGACGCAGCGGAGGTGAAAACGATCATTCGCACCCATCTGCTGGAAGTGCTGCAGGCCTCGGAAACGCCCATGCGAATTGTGGCCAAGCCTCCAGCCGTCGTCATGCTGGTGGGCATCAATGGCGCGGGTAAGACGACAACCATCGGCAAACTTGCCTATCGATTTCTGGGGGAGGGCCGCAAGGTTCTCCTCTGTGCCGCCGATACGTTTCGTGCCGCAGCTATTGAGCAGTTGGAAGTTTGGGCGCAGCGTGCCGGGGTGGAACTGATCCGCCAGAAAACAGGCGCTGACCCGAGTGCAGTCGGATTCGATTCGCTACAAGCCGCCAAGGCGCGCAGTATGGATTACGTCATCATTGATACGGCTGGCCGGCTGCACACCAAAGAGAACCTGATGGCCGAACTCGACAAGATGCGACGCACCTGCCAGCGAGTGCTTCCCGGCTCGCCGCACGAAGTATGGCTAGTGTTGGATGCCACCACGGGCCAAAACGGGTTGGAGCAGGCGCGCAAGTTCACCGAAGCCGCAGGTGTAACCGGAATCGTGTTGACCAAGCTGGATGGCACGGCTAAGGGCGGC
>CALMAV010000515.1:8764-10359 GCA_937859895.1 uncultured Bryobacterales bacterium
GCGTTGCCGTAGCGATTGCGCGGGAACTGAACCTGCCAATCCGCTTTATTGGCGTAGGCGAAAAGATAGAGGATCTGCTGCCCTTTGAGCCGGACAAGTTCGTGCAGTCCATCTTCGATTAGGCCGGACAACCGATGAACCCATTCATGCACGAGGCGCTGGAACTGGCGCGTAAAGGTTGCGGGTTGACCAGTCCGAACCCGGCGGTGGGCGCGGTGGTCGAGCGCGACGGCCAAGTGGTTGGCAAAGGCTTTCACACCTGGGCCGGAAAAGATCATGCCGAGGTTGTGGCGCTGCGGGAAGCTGGCGAGGCTGCGCGCGGCGCAACGGTCTATGTAACCCTTGAGCCCTGTTCGCACTTTGGCCGGACTCGGCCATGCGCTGATGCTCTGATCGAAGCCGGTGTAACAAGCGTCGTAGCGGCCATGCAGGATCCAAACCCTCAAGTGAGCGGCGCTGGGTTTCGCAAACTGCAAGACGCCGGCATTAAGGTCAAAGTTGACGGCGAAGCAACCGAAGCAGCTGAACGTATCAACGAGCCGTTCATTCATTTCATGAGGACCGGCAAGCCGCTGGTAACGGTGAAAGCGGCGTTAACTCTAGACGGCAAGATCGCTGCCCCACAGGACAACGTAGGCTGGATCACCAGCGATATCGCACGTGCTGATGTGCAACAGGTTCGGCACTTCTCCGATGCGATCTTGACCGGGCTCGGCACGGTGCTGGAAGATGACTGCTTGTTGACGGATCGGTCAGGCTTGCCGCGAAGCCGGCCACTGTTACGCATTGTGCTCGATTCACAGTTGCGGATCCCGCTAGGGTCGAAGATCGTGACCAGTGCCAAAGACGATTTGCTGGTCGTGGGCACCTCCATTGCGCCTCTGGAGCGGCGTCGCAACCTCGAGGCGGCTGGCGCGCATGTACTGATTGCCGATGGAACCGGTGGGCGTACCAACCTGCCCAAGGTGCTGGAGTATCTGTCGGCCGAACGCTACCTGTCGCTCATGGTCGAAGCAGGCAGCAAAGTGAACTGGAACATGCTCGATTCGCAGATTGCCGATAAGGTCCTGTTCTACTACGCCCCCAAGATCCTCGGCGGCTTGAACAGTCTGCCAGTGGCTGGTGGGCAAGGACGGATGCGCCGCTCCGATGCCATGCTGCTAACGCGCCTAACCGTGCATCCAATTGCTGAGAACGAGTTCGCCGTCGAGGCGTACGTAGTGAAGGATTAGAGTGTTTACCGGCATCATCGAAGAATTAGGAACAGTTGTATCGCTGGAAGGGCGCGAAGCTGGACTGCGCCTCACGGTCGAGTGCAGCACCATCCTGCAGGATGTATCGCTGGGCGCGAGCATAGCAGTCAATGGCACGTGCTTGAGTGCGGCTGCTCTAGGCAGCAACTGGTTTACAGCTGACGTTGCGCCTGAAACGGTTAGGCGCACAAATTTAGGCGATCTGAGTCCTGGTCGGCAAGTAAATCTCGAGCGGCCCCTGCGAGCAAACAGTCGCATGGACGGGCACTTCGTCCTGGGCCACATAGACGGCACCGGAGAAATTGTCTCGCTTCAGGACATTGGGAGCGATAACTGGTGGTT
>CALMAV010000516.1:0-1541 GCA_937859895.1 uncultured Bryobacterales bacterium
GCCCACATGTATGCACTATCAGACGCCAAGCAGTTGGTAGCTGATGGGATTGATGTTATCGCTCACTCTGTGAGGGATCAACCTGTCGATGAGGTCTTCATTGATTCCATGCTGCAGCACCATACTTGGTATATACCGACACTTGCGTTAGACGAAGCGTTTTACATCTACGCTCTTGAGCCAGAGATCATGGGTAGTCAGTTCTTCCAACAAGCAGCTGGTCCCGAGCTCCTTACCAAATTACACTCTGAGAAGTATGCCACTGGCGTTGCGGCAGATCCAACCACGAAGCAACATCAGCAGGATGAAGTGCTGGCACGGAAGAATCTCAAAACTCTTTTTGATGCCGGAGTCCGCGTTGCGTCTGGTACGGACTCGGGTGCTAGTCCGGGCCGTATTCCCGGATTCTCCGAGCACCGTGAACTTCAGGACCTTGTTGCTGCGGGGCTGACGCCCCTAGAAGCAATCGCGGATAGCACTGGTCGCACGGGTGAACTGATTCATGAGCTCGACTCTCGACTCAATGTAGGAATTATTGCTCCGGGATACTCAGCAGATGTGGTTATTCTTGGCGCTGACCCTTCTGTCAATATCTTGAACACTCGTAAAATAGTAGCTGTCTACCACCACGGAGTTGCGGTAAAAAATCCTGCTCCACAGAACTAGGAACGGTGTGGCCCGTTCATCCGCTCGCCGACTAGCGAAAGCTGGATAAACTAATGCCCTCGCCAAGGCCTCAGGTGTAGACTCTTCGCGACCAAAAACTGGGACGAAGCACACTTAGCCTTCTAACAAGCTCTGATACCGAGTACTTTTTTGACATGGCATAGAATATCTAACCAGTATTCCACGCAAGTCTGCAAGTTCAGATAAGGAGCGCTGTCCCCATGTTGAGGAAACTGAGTGCAATCTGCATTCTGGCTATGTTAGATCTATTGATCCCGAACCCGAGTGCAGGGCAAGTAACCACTGGGACCATACTCGGGACAGTTCGTGATGCGAGCGGCGCCGCAGTTGCTGATGTCGATGTCGTGATCACCGAGACGGCCAAGGGAACCACTAACCAGTACAAAACCAATGAAAGCGGCGAGTACAGCGCGCAGTTTCTCATCCCGGGAACCTATAGCGTCAGCGTTTCCAAGCAGGGTTTTAAACGTTCCATCTCTGACAATCTTGTGCTCGACGTTGATCAGAAAGCACGCGTTGATGTCACGCTCCAAGTTGGACAGGTGAGCCAAACCCTGGAAGTGACCGCGGCGGCTCCGCTAGTCCGTTCAGAGAGTGCTGAGCTCGGGGAAGTGGTGTCTCAGAGACAGGTGCAAGCGCTGCCGCTAAACGGCCGCAACTTCGCTCAGCTGGTAAACCTCGTCCCTGGAGTGACGCCGGGCCAGCCGGGGGAAAACCTGTCAGGCTCCAGCTCCTTCAACCCGCGTGCCGCGTCAAATTTCAACGCGCTAGGAAGTCAAGCCAATACCAATGGCTGGCTAGTGGATGGCATCGATGACAACGAGTGGACATTCAACACCGTCATGGTCCAACCC
>CALMAV010000516.1:1551-7897 GCA_937859895.1 uncultured Bryobacterales bacterium
GCGCAACAGCTTCATGGACGCGCGCAACTACTTCAACCCCACCACTCAGAAGCAGCCCCAATACCGGCGCAATCAATTCGGAGCCGCACTGGGTGGCCGCATTATCAGAGACAAACTGTTCTTCTTCGCCGACTACTATGGCCAGCGTTCGCTACGTGGCATCGTCAACTTGAACAGCGTGCCCACTCTAGCCGAACGTTCAGGCGACTTCAGTAACTACCGGAATAACGCCGGGCAGCTGATCACCATCTACAACCCTCTGACGACGACCACCAACGCCAACAATCAGATTGTCCGTACGCCCTTTGCTAACAACATCATTCCCGCTTCGCAGTTAAACCAAGTGGGCTTGAACGTCGCCAGCATCTACCCGCTTCCGCAAACAGCTGGGAGCTTCAACAACTGCACCTCTGCGGCGAACCAGATCATCGACGACAACGGCGGCAACACCCGCCTCGATTACCGTGTCAGCGACAAGGACTCCGCGTTCTTCCGCTATAGCTTCGAGCAGTTTGTGCAGAGCGCTCCCAATCCGCTGGTCGGTGGTCAAGGCACTTGTTGCCTTCCTACTTCGCCTGCCGCAGCAAGTCGGTTCGACCTCGGTCCGCAAGTGGCAGGCGTGCAGAACACGAACCTTGCCGCACAAGGTGCTGCCTTCAACGAAACCCACCTGTTCAGCCCCACGCTGCTGAATGAGTTCCGGACAGGCTACGCCCGCACAAACCCTTTTACGTCGCAATCTGATTTCGGTCACCAGTCCGCTACGTCACTCGGCATTCAAGGCATCAATGTCTCGCAATTTGCGACCGGCCTTCCCAACATCCAAATCGGCAACTCCTGCGGCTCTGAATTTACGTGTCTGCAGGGCGGCGCCGCGTTTCTTCCTGCCAATCCGCGTCAGACGAACATCCAATTTGAAGACACGCTCTCCTGGACCAAAGGCCGACACCAAATGAAGTTTGGCTTCCGCTACATTCGCCAGTTAGCCTCGCCCTTCACTAACACGACTACGCGCGGCCAACTCACATTCAACGATAACTTCACCAATAACCCGCTCGATCCGCAGGGCAGAACAACCGGTCAGAATGGTTCGGGCTTGGCTGCTCTTCTTCTGGGTTTCCCTAACAGTGGCAGCCGCAATTATCTGCAAACGCCGTACTATATTTCCAACGGCGAGTGGGCCGGCTTCTTTCAGGATGACTGGAAAGCCACCTCAAGGCTGACGCTGAACCTGGGCGTTCGCTACGACGTGTTTACTCCTGAAACCGAAATTCGGAATCGGCTGGCAAACTTCGATTTCAAAACGTTGAGCTTCATCTATGCCGGGCAGAACGGCGTCGGTCCCACTGCCGGCATCCAAACCCGGTACGGCAACGGAGCGCCACGCATCGGCTTCGCCTACGACCTTACTGGCAAAGGAACTACGGTGATTCGCGGCGGCTACGCCATCTCCTACTTCCCGGATCCTTTCTCTGCCTCCAATGAGCTAGGGCAGCAGCCGCCCTTTACCGTTTCACAGACTTTCTCCACCGCTGTGAATCCACTTGCCACTGCGTACAGCAACCCTTGCACCGCCGCCAATCACCCCAGTGGCTGTTTACCGCTCATCAGCAATCCATTTCCCCAAGGCGTCACCACCGTTCAGCCAAGAACAACCGCTGAGCTCAACGCAGCAGCCCCCGCCATCATCGGGCATGAGCTGAAGAACCTCACACCGTATCAAGAAACCTGGAATCTCGACATCGAGCGTCAAGTTACGGCGGGAGCTCTGTTCGAAATTGCATATGCGGGCAGCCGGGGAATCCATCTGACTTACTGCTATAACCCGAATGAAGTTCAGCCGGGTGTTTCTGGACAAACTTCAGCATCGTCTCAACAGAACCGGCGTCTGATTCAGCCGCTCAATAATATCTCAACCTGGGCGCAGTGCGATGAGCGCAACATGTCGAACTATCACAGCTTGCAAACTAAGTTGACCAAGCGTTACTCCCAAGGCTTGACCGCTTTGCTCAGTTACACCTGGAGCCGTTCTATGGACTACGGCGGGTCGGCTGCAAGCGGCGGCGGTTCAGTGGGCAATCCGCAAACGATTACGAATCTAAAGGCAGGATACGGTCCCTCCGGGTTCAATCAGACGCATCGCTTTGTGGGCAGTGCGAACTACGAACTGCCATTTGGTCCCGGCAAACCGTTTGTGAACAGGGGCATTGCTGGGCACGTTGTTGGAGGTTGGGAGCTAGACGGCATTGTCACGTTCGCTAGTGGCTTTCCATTTACAGTGTTCCTGAACAGTGGCGTGAACTTCGGTGCTCCAAGTTGGCCGAACCGCATTGCCTCAGGTAATTTGCCCAACCCTCAACCCTCGCTCTGGTTTGACACGAGAGCTTTCGTCGCGCCTCCACCAAACACCTATGGCAACTCAGCACGAGGCGTTCTAAACGGCCCGGGCACTTCGAACTGGGATCTCTCCGTGCAGCGAAAGTTCAGACTCCGCGAAAGCCTAAGCTTGAACTTCCGCCTGGACGCGTTCAACGCCTTCAACACGCCCAACTTCGCAAATCCAAACGCCAACATCGGCTCCGCAACTGCCGGCCAAATTACCGGCACTATCCTGGACAATCGCGACCTGCAGGCTTCGGCTACTATTGCCTTCTAGGTTGGCGCTTACACGTTTATCTCTCGAAAGGAGTCACTCAGTCCGGGAGTTTTCATGCCTATGATCGACTTGCTCCCGTCAGTAGCCCCATGGATCTTTACCCGACCGCTATAAAAGTTTCCACGGGTCTGTCCTCTTACTGGGTGCAGCAGGTCGTAGCCATCTTGGTATGTCCGGTCTCTGGACTAGTACTTGTCGGAATGTTACGTGTATGGCCGCAAGAACTACAGGCCAATGTAGTTGTTCAATCATTGTGGCCCCTAACAATGCTAGGGGCTGGTTTGGTGGCCGGATACTACATCCCGAAGTTTTGGTTGAAAGGATACTCGCGTGCAAAGTGGACTTGGCTACTGCCTACAACTCTATGGGCAGCGGCTTTCTTGCGAGAGTGCAAGGTAAGCGGGTTTAGACCTACACTGGAAGCGTTCACAGGGATACCCAACGATCCTTTAAATCATAGTGAAGGTCTCGGAATACTATTCTTTTCCCTACCACTAATATCGTCTTATCTCTATTCTCTCGGCGCATTCTGCCGGGCAAAGTTCAATCCTAATGTTTCGGAAGGGTGATGGGAGCGCGCAGACAAGGCAACGGAAAGAATTAACGCCTAGCAGTGGGCCAATTGGCCATTGCCAAATCAATCACACGGTTCAACTGCTCGGGGCTTACACCGCTGCCAGACTGAACAGCCATGCCTGCGACGAGGAAGGTCAAATTTTAGGCGAATATGCCCGGATCGATGTTGGACGGTAGATCTCCCTCACTTCGGGCTCGCTCGAACCTTTTCTTTAGCTCTACCGTGCCTCGCAGACCGATTGCGGAAAGTTCGTCACGTAGGCAATGGGTGTCGCATTACCAACTAATGCACCCTGCACCGTAAAGCATCCAGAGGGAGCCCCAGGGTCGCGCGTCACTCCACCCGTGAGACGCAGCCACGCGTCGGCCACCTCTCTAGCTGTTGGAAGAGCCAATGCTGCTATGTGCTCCTTCGCTCTTACAGCGGTGTAGACGACCACAGCTTCGCGAAAGAGACCGGCCTTGTCTCCGAATGTGGCATAAAGAGTCGGCTTGCTGATGCCCATTGCTTCTGTCAGACCGGTTAGGGAGTTCCCTCATAGCCGAAACGCCAGAAAAGCAGCAGGGCAGCTCTTAATGCGGTATCGCGGTCGAACTCGCGCGGCCGCCCGGGCGCACGCTTCTGTTCACCGTTATCCAATGCCATAACGCTCCCTTGAGGACAGACGTTCTTAGGTTGAGCTGCGACCTTTATTTTGTACCGATGCAGGAAATATTTCATCTTTCACAAGCTGAGAGCCGTCTTTACCGTCTGGTACAAAATTAGGGCAGGTAAGATCCCTTTGTCGAATCTTGTGCTGATGATTGGCGTTGCCATGCTCGTTCTAAATCCCGGAATCAGCGCAGAGCCGATCACAATCCGCGTCGTTGATGGCAGGAACGGCCATCCGATTACAGACGAGAAACTGCAGCTATGGTTCAACAGCCAGAGCGGTAATGCGTTGAGTATCTCAACCAATAAGCAGGGCGTCGCCAAGGTGGATGCACCAGCAGGTGCCGCGCTGCTTCTTTTTACAAACCTGTATGTAGACTGCCGGTATTCCAAACAGACAGGACCAGAGCGACCCACCTACCCCGTCTCTGACATTGTGCGTTCAGGTGTGTTGGGAGCGAATACCTGCGGAACGGTAAAACTCTCGCCGAGACCGGGAGAGCTAATCTTCTTCGTAAGGCCAGAACACTGGTGGGAGGGCATGAAGCACTGAGAGCTGTGAATCCAAATAGGCCGTCCTCTTCTAGGGCGGCCTTGCTGGGTCCCTAGATGTTCTTGCAATGGGATGCGCTGGCGGTTCAGCATCTTACATTTCACCGAGCTGTCTAGCGATGCTGTTATGAATCAAATCCAGCAGTTAAGAAGGAGTCCAGCATGAGCGCAACCGGCAGCTCTAATAAGGGCAAGGCAGTCGTGACAGGTACGTCATCTGGGATAGGAAAAGTTTCTGCCGATCGGCTGGCGCAGAGAGGGTATGATCTCGTTCTTATAGCACGCCGCTCTGACCGTCTAGAAGAAGTGCCCAAAGACATCCGGGAACGCTACCGGGTAGGGAGCTACTGGTGAACAATGCGGGCACCGCAGCGGTGGGACTTGTGGCGGAAGCGAAGAACGAAAGCTTTGAAGCAATGGTTAACGTCAACATCATTGCTCTTACGCGCCTAACCGTGGCAGTCTTGCCCGCGTTCAAGAGCCGGGATCAAGGGGTGATCATCAACATTGGCTCTGTGGTCGGACTTCACGAGTATCCTTACACTGCGATTTACGGTGGCACAAAGGCGTACATTCTGAACTTCAGCAAGTCTCTTCAGGAAGAACTCGCGGGAACAAAGGTGATTGCTCAACTAGTAGCACCAGCTGCTACAGTTTCCGAGATCTGGGACGTACAAGGGTTCCCGCTTTCCTCCTTGGACCCGGCAATCGTGATGACTACTGAGGACTGTGTCGATGCCTCATTGAAGGACTGGACATGGGATAAAATCACACTGCCGTCCGTGCAGGATTCGCAGCTTCTCGAGAACTACATTGCTGCAAGTGCTGCGCTGTTTGCAGCGTCACAGCAGACCGGCAAACCTGGGGGACGCTACGCCATCGCCCATTGAGGATTCGGAGTGGGCGTTTGCCTTACTCCGGAACTATGAGTGCCTCTCATCGCTCACGACAAAACGAACAATCTACTCGCTAACATCTGGCAGCCGCGGACTTACTTTGGCGCGATAAGCCGAAGCCCAAGATCACGCAGTTGACGGTCGGTTGCCGGCGAAGGTGCCTCGCACATAAGATCAGTTCCCTTCGCAGTCTTAGGGAAGGGAATAACCTCGCGTATTGATTGCTCGCCCGCAAGAATCATGATCAGGCGATCAAGCCCTAGCGCAATGCCGCCATGCGGGGGAGCGCCATACTCGAGTGCCTCGAGCAAGAAACCAAATCGATTCTTTGCTTCTTCCTCGCCGAACCCAAGCGCAGCAAACACCTTGGATTGCACATCGCGTCGATGAATACGAATCGAACCCGACCCGAGCTCAGTGCCGTTCAGTACAAGATCGTAGGACTTCGCGCGGCAGTGGGCCGGGTCACTCGTGAGCTTATCGAGATCCTCATCGTGAACAGAAGTAAACGGATGATGCGCAGCGCTCCAGCGATTGTCCTCTTCGTTCCACTCGAACATCGGGAAATCGACCACCCATAGAAACTTGAAGACCTGCGGATCAAGCAGCTTATGCCGATCGCTGTACTTTTGAGCAATAAGCAGCCGCAGCTGTCCGCATGCCAGCAACACCGTCTGGTCTGGCCGTGCCCCTTTCTTCTCGCCCGCCCACGCCGCCAGGATCAGAAGATCAGTTTCGGCCGGGTTGATGCGTTCGCGAAGACGCGCCATCTGCTCCGGGTAGTCGCGGTCAAGACGCTTGGAGTCATCATAGACGCGCAACCCCCGCTCCTGGCCCAACGCCTTCAACTCGTCGCGTTCCTTCCGGCTCAGGGCACCGACACTGGGAATATGAATAGCGACCAAGGGCAGGCCATCACTGGCGAGTCCGGCCCCTTCAAACAGATCCTCGACGCAGTAGAAAGGCGGTAAGCGCAGGTCAGGCTTATCGCTGCCATAACTGCGCATCGCTTCC
>CALMAV010000517.1:0-340 GCA_937859895.1 uncultured Bryobacterales bacterium
TGCATCCTGCACAGCGGCAGTTCATCGAGCGTGAGTTTAGTGGACCCGCGCGCGTCTCTGGCTCGGCAGGCACCGGGAAGACCATTGTTGCGCTGCACCGGGCTGCATTCCTGGCAAAAAAGAACGCCAAAGAACGTGTACTGCTGACCACGTTCTCGCCAACGCTGGCGAATGCACTACGTGGGAAACTAAGTCTCCTTGATTCGACCGGCCGCGTACAAATCGAGCCGCTGGAAACCGTGGCGCGTCGCTTGTACGAAGACCGCTTAGGACCGCCCCGACTTGCCTCGGAACAAGAAATGTCCAATCTTCTCGAAAAGTGCGCGTCAAAGGTAGCCTT
>CALMAV010000517.1:350-2062 GCA_937859895.1 uncultured Bryobacterales bacterium
GCCTTAGGACGGCTAACACCTTCGCTGCTGCGAGGCGAGTGGGAGCAGGTTGTCGATCCCTGGCAACTCTCGACCTGGGAAGACTATCGCGATGTCTCGCGTCTTGGCCGTAAGACACGCCTGCCGGAGAAGTCCCGCGCGGTGTTGTGGGCGGTCTATGAGAAAGTTCGCGTTGAGCTTAAGGCGCGTGGCTTGCTAACGTTGTCCGGGCTGTATTATCGAACAGCGCAGGCTATCAGCGAATCGGGCGATCAGCCATTCTCTGCAGTTGTCGTGGATGAAGCCCAGGACGTCAGTATTCCTCAACTTCGTCTGCTCGCTGCGCTAGGTCGCAATCGCTGCAACAGCTTGTTCTTTGCAGGCGACTTGGGGCAGCGCATCTTCCAGCAGCCATTTTCCTGGAAAGAGTTAGGCATTGAAGTCCGGGGCCGATCTACAACGTTGAAGATCAATTACCGTACTTCTCACCAGATTCGAAAACAAGCGGACCGGCTGCTAGGACCCGAAGTATCGGACGTTGATGGCAACACGGAAGAACGCAAGGGCACAGTCTCGGTATTCAATGGCGCGTCGCCGGTTGTGAAAATCGCGAAGACCGCCGAAGCCGAACTCGCGATTGTGGCGGCTTGGCTTAAGCAGCGGCGCGCGGACAGCTTACGTCCGGAGGAGATTGCGATCTTTGTCCGAAGCGACAAGGAACTGCCGCGCGCGCGGACGTCTGTCGAGGCCGCGGAACTAGATGGGAGACTGCTGGACGAAAACATGCAAATGCAGAAAGGGCAAGTCTCAATCGGCACCATGCACTCTGCCAAAGGTCTGGAGTTTCGAGCGGTAGTTGTGATGGCCTGTGATGGTGATGTCATTCCTTCGCAGGAGCGAGTTGAAGCTCTGACGGATGATGCAGATCTGGAGGAGGTCTACAATACCGAGCGCCACCTACTTTACGTCGCCTCCACGAGGGCACGAGACTACCTTCTAGTCACCGGCGCCTATCCTGGCTCAGAGTTCCTTGACGATCTGCGATCTGAAACTTACGTGTGAGGATTGCTGCCGAACGCCATCGGTCATGGGTCACGAACGAACAACTCGAGGCAAAATCACCTAGCTAACTCGATAGGGTGCGAAGCTCACCAATTGGCGGCAAACAGGACTGAGACGTGGAAGAGCTCCGCCCAGGCCTGCATCGCCGTGTGCTCGACTTTGGGCAAGTCCGTGGCCGAGACCCAGCCGTTATTTGAGAGGGACACAACCAGAGAAGGGTGGTCCAGAAACGACACAAGCACTGGCCAGGTAATCAGTTGCTCGTAGCAGATAATCACGGCTGCCTTCTTTCCCGATACTTGAATCGTTCCCGGCCCAGCTAGGTTTAGGGTGACTCCACCTCCGCTATACGGACGCCACATGCCTAAGGGAACCGGCACGCGTTGGGTAAACTCACCGGTTTGAAACCCGCGGATCATAACGGCATTGCTGTACCGGTAGGATTTGCTGGCCAGATTGTAACCCGGGCCTAAGGGGTGCCGTGTGGCGGCGTTCGGCGCTCCAAGGGCGGCAAGGGTTGCGGTGAAGTTGAATTGGTCCGCAGATCCCCCACCAAGGTCTTGAGGCTTGACAGCACCTACGAGCATCGTTTTGCCTTCTGTCCTCAGACGGCTTATGGTTTCACTCCAGAACACGTCAGTAGCGGACGTCCAGAGAGGCACTACTGCTTC
>CALMAV010000517.1:2072-2466 GCA_937859895.1 uncultured Bryobacterales bacterium
ACTGCCTCAGGGAAGATAACGACGCGAGCCCGCGAACGGATGGCCTGAAACTGGACCTGTTGGCAAATTTCATACTCCCGAATCACATCAATACCACCATGGGTGGCGACCCCGAATCTAGTATCGAGGGCCTCCCAATCACTAGGAGGCTGCGGCTTGGCACCTGCTTGGAAGTGACACGCGGCTGAAAGGCTGAGTAGCACGATGAGAGTTGGTCTACAAGCCGTCACCAGGAGTGCGGGGAGACACAAGGTTAGTGTGAACCCTAAGTATCCGGTCGCTGGGAACAGCAGACCTGCCGCTGTGACCGGTGAAGCCCATCCAATCAAACCTAAAGGCGGGACTATAGAAGCGAGTAATGCAAGTGGGCACTTCCACAACGCGGCGAGTGGTG
>CALMAV010000517.1:2476-4525 GCA_937859895.1 uncultured Bryobacterales bacterium
CCACGGGAGCGAGAGCAAACCTGCTGCCAGGATCCAGAGGCATACGCAATTGATCAAGCCACTCTCCGGCCCAAAGAAGTTCCGCGATACAACTGGAAGGCTTCGGAGAGCCGCAAGGTAATATGCGAGTGCACATATGCAGCAAAAAGACCGGGACTCTCGTCGGAGCCAAACTACCGGAGCAAGTATTGAGAGAGCTAGTCCGATCGGTGTGCCGCTCGAGATGGCGAAGCCGAGCAGACCCGAGAGCACAATGCCGAGCTTCATTGAGTGATAAGTGGACGCAGATGAGCTCGGATTGCCGAGGTGGAGATCGGGCCGTAATACCTGGAATCGAAGCTGCGCGCGTTATAGCTTGAGACGACCCAAACTTGCCCTGGTACGACTACGTATCGACCATATGGAAAGTGCAGCAGCGGCCGACCCTCCGTGTCTTTGATAAGCGGCGCACTGTTCACGAGTGAGTGAGCGTTAACCGAGATGCCTGCTCGTGAAATCTCGACAATATCGCCGGTCGCGGCAACAACTGGCTTCAGCAAAGGCGAAGCACCGTCAGGACAGTTCCCTTGTGTTCTGTATGCTCTCCGAGCGGCCAATGAGGCAGCTGGCTCAGCCGGACAGAACTCAACTAGCGGAGACGTTGAGGCTGCCTCAACGTACAGCCCGACCGGAAGAGAAGGCGTCATGTTGATTCGTATGCCGGCTTTGCCGGCAACCACGAAGACGCCGACAAGCGAGGCAATGACGACAAAGGCAATGCTCCGACCTTTTCGCCAGTCCGCCGTTCCAATTCGGCTAAAGAGGCCAGTTGTGCTGGAAAGTTTCGCTGGATTCGTTATTCTCATTGGTTGACGCTTCCGGTGCATCCGTGCCCTGACCGACTGCGTCGCTTCCACTCGCATTACGTAACGGAGCAATTAAGTGACAGCTTTTAACTACAATCTCGGACACTGTTCGCTTACTGCCATCGGCTGGCGTGAACTGGCGCTGTTGCAGGCTACCCTCAGCAAACAGGTTGTCTCCTTGCTCGAAAGATATGGCCAAGTCAGCGAGCTCGTTGTAAAACGTCAGGCGGTGCCAGTTTGTATGAGTCTCAGTCTTTTGGTCTTTGCCTTTGAACCTGTAGGTCTCGCCCATCCGGGCGTTTGCGACCTTAGTGCCCGATGGCAGAAAGCGAAGCTCTGGCTTGGCGGCCAAATAGCCCGCCACTTGAAACCGATTCTGTTGCATGGCTAATCTCCAAACACTCCGAGTTGCAACTCTTCAACAAAGCCCTTCTCACAATCCGTAAGCGTGTCGACTTCAGGGGAGACCGTCTCCGGCTTGCTAATTCGATTGCGAGTCCGAGCAATCGTCTTCTGGGGCGTTACAGATCCGCCTTCGATTTGATAGAAGTCCGAAGGTGGTGGAAGCTCAGCACGCGTCCGCAGAACAGGGTCGAGAAAGTAAAGCATCTGAGTGCCGAGAATCGGGAAATGACCGCTGACGAAGATCAGCATTTGGCCAGGCCCAATGATCTTTTCGGTTGGACCCTGTCCTTCCTTTCGTGCCGGCGCTAGGCGAGACACCTCATCAGGCGTCATCAGTGGCCGCTCAATATGATCGACGCTGGCGTTGACGTGCTGCATCACTGGCGAGAACCGAGATCCGCTGAAGCTGTAACTTGCCTTCGGAACTGTTGCGACTCCACTCATTTTGCTCAGCAGCTCGGCGGTCTCGTACTGATTCGGAGCGTACGCAATACGCACGTGACAATTAGAAACAATGCTTTCGTTGTTCCCGTAAGCATCGACGATCTGTCGGATGTCCTGAGTGATAAGGTAGGCCTTTAATCCATAACCGGCCATGTAAGACAACGCATCAGCAAATATCTCCATCCGGTTCAGGCTAGGAAACTCGTCGATCAAAAGCAAAAGGCGGTGACGATTCTTTTTCTGCTCAGCACCTTCGAACACCATGCGCTCCGTCAACCGATTCACCACCATCGTGAACATGAGTCGAATCAGTGGGCGCAGGCGGATTTTATCGGTCGGCGGAACGACCAAGTAC
>CALMAV010000518.1:0-2726 GCA_937859895.1 uncultured Bryobacterales bacterium
ATTCTGACATACGGTACATGTTCAGCGGCAAGCCCTTTACGTCGCACACTGAGTTTGAGGGGCACGCGGTTCGGGCTCTGTACGCTGCTTCCGGGGCCACCGACTACTTTGCGGAATCTGGCGACCCTGCCTTTAAGCGAACTTTGGACCTGCTTTGGAATGACCTTACGACCCGGAAAATGTATATTACTGGCGGCGTAGGCTCCAGAGCGGGAACAGAAGGCTTCGGAGATCCGTATGATTTACCGAGTGAGGGGGCTTATGCCGAAACCTGTGCCGCTATTGCGAACGTGATGTGGAACTACCGCATGCTCAGCATTACAGGCGAGGCGCGCTACGCCGACGTTCTAGAACGTACACTCTACAACGGCGTCAATTCTGGCATGTCGCTTAGTGGAAATCTGTATTGCTATCGGAACCCGTTGGCTTCGAATGGTGAAAAGCTCAGAAATCCGTGGTACGACACGACCTGTTGTCCACCCAATATGGAGAGGCTGTTCGAATCGCTTCCTGGCTACTTCTTCTCAACAAGCCGAGACGGAGTCTACGTTAACCTGTATCACTCGGCTGATCTGGCTTGGCACCTGGAAGACGGAGTCGAGCTAAACATTTCTGAAAGAACAACTTATCCGTGGGCTGGCGAAGTCCGGTTTACCATTGACCCAGCTAAAACCACCGACTTCACCCTGAATCTACGATGGCCGGCTTGGGCAGCATCGGCCGACGTGCAGGTTAATGGGCAGCGAGTGGCCGTCGACGCTGCTCAGCGTGGGCAGTACATCGCGGTTTCGCGGGCTTGGGCTCGAGGTGATTCGGTCACGATTAGTTTTCCCCTTCAGAATGTTCCGATGGTGTCGAATCCCAGGCTGTCAGACACTTACAGTAAGGTGGCACTACAGCGCGGACCGCTTGTTTATGCTTTGGAGCAGATAGATCAAGGCGGCGTAGCGCTCCCGGACCTCTCCTTACGCCCCGGAGTTGCTGGAACAGCCGAAATAAGAAAAGATTTACTCGGCGGAATTACAACCATAAAGTTTCCGGGCTTTGCTGCCGACAGATCATCTAGTGAGGAACCGTTGTATCAGGCTTATTCAGCCGCTGCGAACCGGCCCAAACATCCTGTGACCTTAACCTTCCTGCCGTACTACGCCATCGGCAACCGGGAAGCAACTCCCATGGAGGTTTGGGTGCCGATTACTCAAGGCAAAGGGGACGGTGTTCCGCCAGTGGCAAGCGCAGCGCTTTGGGGCCGACATAACGGGCAATGATGACTCGTTGTCGTACCAGCGCCGAAAAGAGTGTAAAATTGTGAGTATACAACCCAACATTTTGAAGATTCCGGCGATAATTCTATCTTCCAATCGGCTGCAATCAGCGCCTACCGGGCGTTGCCTGACTGCGTTCCTTGTTGTCCTTCTGGGTTTAAGCTCGGCGCATGGACAGATCCCATCGCAAAACGAAGGTACGAATCCAACCGCCCCGACATCACCCGCGACGTCTCAAGCTGCCGATGCGGCAGCTACCGCACCGGCCCCTAACAAAGAATCTGCTCCGACTGGTGGCGGCGCGCCGGTTGATTCCAATACTTACAAGATTGGACCGACGGATGTTCTGAGTGTGAGTGTCTGGAATGAGGCTTCGTTCTCTGGGCAGTTCACGGTGCACCAGGATGGCAAGTTTACTATGCCGCTAGTTGGTGAGTTGGAAGCAGGAGGCAAAACGCCTATTGAAGTTCAAGATATCGTAGCCAAGGCTCTTACCAAGGTTCTTAAGAAGCCGCTAGTAACCGTCACGGTACAAGCAGTTGGCAGCAAGCGTTACTATCTCGATGGCCAAGTGCCGCATCCTGGCGAATTCCAGCTTGTTACCCCCACTACTGTCTTTGAAGCAATCAGCAGAGCGGGCGGAATTGGTGAGTTCGCCAACTCAAAGAAGATCTACGTTTTGCGTGGAGGCCAGCGAATTTTCTTTAACTATAAGCAGGTACTGAAGGGCAAGAACATGGCCCAAGATATTCCACTAAAACCCGGCGATCATGTCGTTGTTCCATAGCCGGTAGAGAAAGTTTCCTTTATAAATCTATGCTTGACAGCATTACTGTTCCTCGTCGCTCTTACGACTTCGAAGATTACATAGACATCCTGCGTCGAAACTTTGTTTGGTTGATCGCGCCTGCCTTTTTGGGCCTAATTATCGCCACTGTAATCGCGTTCTCCATGGAGGACACATATGTTTCGGGCGCGCTGATTCGCGTTACTCCGCAGCAAATCTCCGATAAGGTTGTTGGCACTATTTCCACGCAAGATGTTGCGGACCGGATCAACAGCATGGCTCAGAAGATTATGAGCCGCCAGGTGCTGGCCGCAATTATCACCTCTGAGGGCCTTTACAAGAAGGATATGGCGAAGATGCCGATGGAGGACGTGGTGGAGAAGATGCGGACCAAGATCGGTATTAACATGCGGGAAGGTGTGGCAGTAGGTAGCCGCGTGCTGCCGGCAATGGCGGTTTCTTTTGCTTACAATGACAAGTACACCGCGCAGAAAGTCTGCCAGGATCTCGTATCCCATTTCATGGACCTGAGTGCCTCCACTATGGCTGAGAACCGTCAGGAGACGAATTTGTTCATCAGCGACGAACTAACGCAGGCGAAAGGTGACCTTGACGCAGCCGAACAGAAGATTGTCGATTTCCGTAATAAGAACGCCGGCCATTTACCGGAAGAG
>CALMAV010000518.1:2736-3266 GCA_937859895.1 uncultured Bryobacterales bacterium
GATGAACATGCAGCAGGTGAATGCTCTGAACGGTCAGCTGGGGAACTTGAGCCAGTTAATGAACCAAAACGGCGAGCGCCGGATGATACTGGAGAATTCACTTGCTATGGCCAAAAGCCATCTGTCGGCCGTGAAGCCGCCAGAGGTGGTAGCGCATAACGATAAGGTGAATAGCCTTAATTCACAGATAGAAGCGCTCGAGTTGCAGATTCTTCGCCTGAAGGATCGTATCACCGATGACCATCCGGATATGATTGCGGCTCGAGAGCAGTTGGCTTTCTTGACTAAGCAACGCGATGCGGCTCTGAAAGCTAAGCCGGTAGTAGGGGACTCGAAGTACGACCCGACTACTGCTACAGCTGACCGGATGAATGCGGAAGATAATATCGCCAATATCAACACTCAATTAAACGCCTTGTCCCTAGAAGCTTCGCAGTATCGCAAGCAGATTGCCAGTGTTTCTGGAGCTATAAAGACCTATGAGGGACGATTGGTTGGTTTGCCAAGCAACCAGAAGGAATACGACGACT
>CALMAV010000519.1 GCA_937859895.1 uncultured Bryobacterales bacterium
GGGTGACTTCGATAATGACGGCGCCCTGGATGCGCTGATTGCCAATAATGGCGGCCCTCCTGTGCTACTGAAGAACAAAGCAGCACGAGGAAACGGGTGGCTCGGATTGCGACTGGAGGGTGTTGTCGCAAACCGCGATGCGATTGGCGCACGTATTGTGTGGAAGGTAAACGGAAAGGTTTACGGACGCTTGAAAAACGGTGGAGGGAGCTATCTGTCATCCCACGATTGCCGTGAAATTCTTGGCATCGGCAAGGCGTCTCAAGTGGACGAATTCGAAATTCACTGGCCCGCCCCTAGTAAGCAGGTAGACCGCTTTACGAACGTACCGGCTAACCGATACGTCCGTATCGTAGAGGGCAAAGGTCTGAGCTAAAACAGGCTCTCAGCCGGTCTAGTTCTTTGGATTTTTCTCCACGCCTCGCGCGGGATTTGGTGCATTGACCATTTGTGGCGTTTTCACGGCGCCGAGTGTCTGCTCTTGCTTTGGATCAATGCGACGCTGGATGTTTACCGCTTCGACCTTCTCGAAGCGCCCTGACTGAAGGCTGCGGACAATCGCCTCAATCACTCGAACATCAGCGAGTCCTTCGTAGCCGTCTGCTTCCGGATCGGTTCCATCGATGATGCATTGGGAGAAGTACTTCATCTCACCGCCAAAGTGATCGGTGTTTTTGAAAGCTTCGTGCTTCTCTTTCTTGTCGTATTTGGCGAACTCTTCCAGTGGTTGGCCATACATGTAGCTCGGGTTCAGTTCCAGAGTGCCCTTGGTGCCAACAACTCGATAAGTATCAATAGGGTTACCAAAGTAGGAAATCGTGAACTGGGCGAGCCGATCGTTCGGGAAACGTAGGATCACGCTTACCGTGTCATCAAAGCCGACGAAGCCGGCCTCAGGGTGCCGCGTACTCGTCGCGAAGGCTTCCAGGGGCTCGTCATTAAACAGGTTTCGGACTCCGTTAATTGGATACGGACCTATGTCAAAAATCGGCCCGGCTTCAATGCCGCTATGCGCCCGGTGGTTGGCTACATCGACCATTTGGCAGAAGGTTGAAGTGAACAGGTGAACTTCACCCAGATCCCCGGATCGTACCTTCTTGATCGCATCAATGGTGGCGGGTTCGAAGTGGAGCCGGTAAGCCACCATCAGCTTTGCGCCCGAACGTTTCTGTGCCGCCAGAATTTCTTCGCACTTCTCAGAACTGACCTCCATAGGCTTCTCCAGCAGCACGTGGATACCTGCTTCCAGCGCGGGCACTGCAAACTCTGCATGTCGCCAATTCGGAGTCGCAATGTAGAGCGCGTCGACGTTGCCTGAGCGAATCAGTTGATCAAACTGCTCGTAAGAGTACGTCTCTTGAGCGTCATACTTTTTCGAAAGCTTCTCTGCCTTTTCCGGATCGCTGGTTACAAGGGCAGTGATCTCCGAATTGCCAGTATGCTCAACTCCGGGCATCATTGCTTCCTGGGAGATATTGCCCAAGGCTACAATCCCATACCGTACTTTCTTGGCCTTCAGGCCTAATGCTTCTGCAATGCTCATAATGTCTACAAGAAAGACGGCACTCTTGTGCGCTTTCTTTCATTGAACATTAA
The DNA here is from genome assembly GCA_937859895.1 of uncultured Bryobacterales bacterium. Lineage (GTDB taxonomy): Bacteria > Acidobacteriota > Terriglobia > Bryobacterales > Bryobacteraceae > Bog-105. Next base: position 1,597 of record CALMAV010000519.1, read on the forward strand.
GGCTTCTTGTGCCTGGGCTTCAAGCTCCAACTTCTTCGTTACCCGGAAATCTGCCTATGTGATGTTGAAGGTGAACCAGGTAATCCTCTAGGAGGAAACGTAGGGTTACCGGAGCACTCTCCCCGATCCGGCACAGGGGGTCGAGGTGCTCTTGGGAATGCGCTCCACCACTTTGCACAGTAGTTGGTTCTGCCCGGAGCCAGGGCAAAAATTCCAAACACCAGGTGATCGCTGATCTGTGGGAGCGCAACTGGCCGCGGGTGATCCCGTACTTCGACTTTCCCAAAGAGATCCGCGAGATCATCTATACGACCAACGCAGTGGAGTCGTTGCACATGAGTTGGCGCAAGGTGACAAAGAATCGTAGGTCGTTCCCGACTAAGGAAGCAGCCATGAAGCTGTTGTAGTTAGCGTTGCAGAAGGTGTTTAAAAAGTGGCATGCCGTGCAGGGCTGGCGGGAAGTGTTGCGTCAGCTTGCTATTCGCTGGCCCGAACGCATGGAACAGGCGCAGGTTGGCTAAGAAGCATGAGCAGCGCGTTCACCGACACGGCACTCAATGGTGGGAAAACAGCTGCGGCAGCCAGGAATAGGGATCCCTTTCCCGTTTCCCTAGAGAAAGCCGGGGCGGGTGGTGAGCGGATGGAGACATCGGTTACAAATCAGTGCAGAGACAGGGGTGACAGCACAACGGTCTCGAAGGGAATTATTTATGATGACGCTTGTGTTCGTCAACCGGACAAGGTAGTCTGAACCCACTTGAGCAGAGGATGAGGCTCTGCAGGGACGCAACCTGAGCGCCGCCTCAAGCACCGGAATGACTTGGGGCAGTTTATCTGTCCCAAGCTTCGCGATGATTCCGGCCGGAAAGCGTTAATCCCGAGGTATGGGGCGGAGCCCCAGGAAAAATCATGCTCGAAAGCACATCACGACAGGCGCTTCCACGTCGAAGGACATCGGAATGGTCATGTTAGGTTCTTCTCAGTGGGTTCGGTATCGAATTACAAGACGAATGGGGCGGAAAGATTGAGGGCGTTTATGATCCCAAGAATCTGCTTAATGCCCTCCTTCCAGACATCAATGCTGACATTTTTCCAATGCTTTCGTCTATTGACCCCTATGGGGACACGACGTTCAACTATCTGCAAATGAGACGCTTCCTGCAGGAGTGGACGGAAGTGAGTACGAAAGCAAAGAGCCCAGAAGGAAAGGATCTGTTTTCGAAGATTGAGCACCTCGCCAGCCGTTGTCAACACGAGGTGCATGTCTACTTGAAGTTTATAGGCGATTGACCCATCGAATGGTAGCGGCGCTCTAAGCCGGTTCGCGTCGGCTGTCCTATATTCAGAGCGGCGGGACAGGTTTGCAAGCCTATCCCTTATCTTCATTTCTATCGCACTCGCGTAAACCTCTTCCAGTAGGTGTCTACTTCGCCAAGCAGCATGTCGCAGAAGTAGAGCTCGTACAGATCTTCTATTCGTAGTAGACCAAGAAGCTCGCGGGACAAAGCTTCGCTTATGTAAACAAATGCCCCGCCTATTTTGATGTCTCCGTTATGTTTGATTCTGCGCACGATGAGTTCCTGATCATATTGAGGATCCGGCACAGTGTTCGGAAATGCTCGCGCGCTCGCAACATAGACTGATTGAGGCGTTGCAACGACAGTGCCTCGTGAGGCTGGCGCTCATTAAAGCATTGACGAAAATCGTCGCAGCGATCTTGCTGCTCGCGAAGCGTGACCGCCGGTGGCTTTGCTGTGTCTTCTTTAAGTGTCCGATGCATTCGTTCGTGGCGGCCGTTTTGCTGCGGCTCGCCAGGTTCGATTCTTTCGTGCACAATACCCAATCGCCTCCACTTCGCGGAAAGGCGGCTAAGCCGCAGGACGGTTGTGTCGCGAAGGGCGGGCCATAGTACAAGTACAATCAAAAAGTGGGTAATTAAGACTCTACCCTCCTTGTGCAGTTCTGATACTGTCTTCTTGCTTGGTGCTGCCCAACGTTAACTTGGAGTACCCGAGCTACTTGGCTCCTCCTTGGATTGGCACTGCACGCAGGTCAACTTATGTCCAAAAAATTCGAGTCGTCCTTCTTCGGTTAGCACCCATGGCCGCATCGTCCACGGAGGGTTGTGCCGTACGTGGCGCGTGTGGCCGCACTCCAATGCCGCAACCCAGTCACCGACCTTGTCCTGGTGAAAGCCCGTGATGCTTCGTTCCAAAGTTTAGGCGCCCTGCAAATGATTACTACGTCTGGCTCAATCGCCTTCTTTGGGTACAATGCCCAGCTTTTTCATCTTTCTATAAAGATTGCTGCGCTCCAGCCCCAGTAACTCTGACGCGCGTGTCACGTTGCCGCCTGTTTCTTCCAGCTTGCGCAAGATGTAGTCGCGTTCCGCACTCTCTTTCACTTCCTGCAAGCTTCCGAAGCCGTCGGACGGTCGTGTTTGCTGGGCTTTGCGCGCGCTCTCCAGAGGTAGATGACGGACGTCGATTCGCTGCTGCGGGTACAGAATCACCATCCGCTCCATCAGATTGCGTAACTCGCGGACGTTCCCTGGCCAGTGATACGCCATCAGAGCAGCCAGCGCCGCCTCGCTTAACTCCTTTGCTGGACGCCCGTAGGCCTTTGAGTATTCTTTCAAGAAATGGTTCGCAAGAACCGGCACGTCTTCGGTTCGCTCTCGTAGTGGCGAGACCGTAAAGGGAATCACGTTGAGCCGATAAAACAGATCCTCGCGAAAATTGCCGCGCTCAATCTCTTTTTCCAGATTCTTATTCGTTGCGGCAATGACACGCGCATCTACCTGGATCGAATGAGGAGCCCCTACTGGTTCGAAGCGATGCTCGTCCAGTGCTCGCAGAACTTTGGCTTGCGTTCGCAGACTCATGTCACCCACTTCGTCGAGAAAGAACGTTCCGCCGTGGGCTTTCTGTAGCTTTCCGATTTTATGGTCTGCGCTTCCATCCAGGTTCGTCCGGCGATAGCCAAACAACTCGGTCTCAATCTGGTCTTCGGGCAGGGCAGCGCAGTTCACCTCGACGAATGGACCTTTGGCGCGCAGGCTCGCCTGGTGAATCGCACGAGCAAACAGCTCTTTGCCGGTCCCACTTTCGCCATAAATTAAGACCCGGCCATTGGTCCCCGCCATCAGCTTTAGCTGCTGACGCAGGGCTTTCATAGGAACACTATCGCCGAGAATATCTGGAGTCCCTGAATCTTCACGCAGCCGCTCCACTTCCAGATTCAGCCGGCGTTGCTTTACTGCGTTACCCAGCACCACGCTGACTTTCTCAATGGTCAACGGCTTTTCGACAAAATCAAATGCCCCGAGCTTAGTAGCTTTGACAGCGGTCTCAATGTTGCCGTGGCCGGAGATCATGATTACGGCTGGGCGCGACCCAGGCGGTAACTCCTGTATGCGCGCGAGTGTCGCCAAGCCATCGATGCCCGGCATCCAAATGTCCAGCAAAACCGCTTCATAGGCAGCGCGCCCTAGCTCCTGCAGACAAGCCTCACCTGTACTCACCGCATTACAGTCATAGTTCTCGTCCGACAACACCCCGCGGAGAGACTGGCGAATGTTTGCCTCGTCGTCGACAATGAGTACCTTGGGCCCGCGAATAGGCATTAACCTTCGCGAGTGCCTGCCAGGACAGGACTGAAAGTAAGATCCACAGCGGAAACGGTATTTAACTCAACAACAAATCGAGCACCGGCCGGGTAATTATTTTCGGCGCGAACCCGGCCGCTATGTTCCTTCACAATGTGGCTAATAATGGCCAGACCTAGACCTGTTCCCCGGCCCTTGGTTGAAAAATAGGGTAAAAACAGCTTTTCTTTGTCGCTGGTGCTGATGCCGCATCCGGTATCTATAACAGCAAGTTCAACATACTCGGGCTCAGGCTGAGCCGTTCGGATGATTAACTGACGTACAGGCGAATCCTGCATGGCCTCGGCTGAATTGTCGATTAGGTTCACGATCACTCGCTTAATCTGCTCCCGATCTGCGACGACCGGCGCAATCTCACGGTCGAGTTCGACCTGTACGGTGATCGAGTCCAGGCGGCCCGCAAATACCCCTAGCGCACTCTCCACAATCTCATTCAAATCTGCCGGTGCTAGCTGGGCAACCGGGAAACGCGAGAACTGAGAAAACTCGTCAACCAGCGACTTCACGGTTCCTACTTCCTGCTGGATGATTTGTGTGCACTCCTGCAGGATCCCGCGAACTGTCGGCTCGAGGTTGAGTTTCAGAACCTGTCTGGCAATACGATCAGAAGATAAGAGAATGGGGGTCAGCGGGTTCTTGATCTCATGTGCGATTCGGCGCGCTACTTCTTGCCATGCTGCCGATTTTTGTGTCCGAAGTAAATCGCCGGTATCGTCCAGAACAATGACAAAGCCGCGCTGCTCTTCTAGAGAAGCGACAGTCACGGCCAAGTGCAACACCGTATGGGCGCGTTGCAGATCAAATTGGGAAGCCGCTGTTCCGGTACGGCGCGCACGCTTCAGAAGATAGCGGATTTCGGCAAGGTCTTCGCCCTGAAATAAGTCTCCCAGAAGGCGGGCCTTACCCGTAGGCACGTCCGTGAACATACCGGCAAAGGCACGATTCAATCGCTCAATTCGTTCATCATTCGTAATTGAGATAACGCCAGTAGGAATGCTCTCCAGAATGGCTTCGGTAAAGCGCCGACGGGCCTCCAGTTCGCGTCCATTTGCTTCCAGCTCACTAGTCATCTCGTTGAAGGCACGCACCAGAGTGGCTAGCTCGTCAATCGCATTAACACGCACGCGATAACCCAAGTTGCCCCGACGGATCTCATTGGCAGCTCCCAGCAAGGCAGAGATTGGGACTGCAATTTGCCTGGCCAGGATCTGGGCAGTCCATGAGGCAAAGAAGAGCACGAAGAGAGTGATCAGGCAGATCAGGCGAAAATAAGTGTCCTGATAAAAGTGCTGCCGTTGAGCCTGGTTGTCCAGAAGCTGTTCAACCGTTTGTTCCTGTGCGGCAACATCGTCCCCAGCCTGCGGGTCTCCACTCATCGCTGCCGTTACGGCTAAAGCTCCCAGGGTATTTTCTCCCTCAACGATTGCCGTTTGAGCGCGCAGCAACGTCGCTTTTCGGGCGCGTTCGCCTTTTGTCTCAAATGCCTGATAAACCAGAATCGGAACGGATTTGCCGGACGGTTGAACGATTACCTGCCGAATGCCATGCTGTTCACAGATATTTCGGAAAAAGCTGGTGTCCACCTTGCCGGTCCGGGCCACCTGCTGCGTTTGCGGCAGTAAACCGAGCCAATCTGTTTCGGCTTGTACTCGCTCCTGCGCCTCTTTTTGATAGAGCGCATCAAGTCGCCGCAACGCAGTCTCGGTTGGCTTGCTGAACCAGTAATCCAGGTGCCGGTTCAGGACGTAAACGCTAAATACCACATAGAAAAGAGCAGGTGCCAAGGTCAGAACTAGCGCACCGGCTAACAGCTTGGAACGTATCCGGGACCCTTCTTTATTACGATGACGGTCAATATAAACTTTGACGCCGGCCCTGAATAGCAGAAAAGCCAGCAGAACCGTTAGGAGAAAGATAAGCGTTGAGATTGACCACAACAGGATCGTCTCGCTCGTACTTGCGGGCGAATAGGCAATACGAAACGAACCCTGCCAGATTAGAAGGATCAGCAAGATAACAAAAGTAACGCCTGCTGCTAGAGATGTCAGTCGCTGGCGCACAACACTGTCATGGTAGCGGAAACCGCCGCTTGACCCGGAATAGAGAACGTTAGCTTCTTAAGAAGCAGCCGGACGGCTCTGAGTACGAAACTCGTATTGCTGGATCTGCAGTGCCAATTGCCCCTTATTATGGCGAGCAATCCGGCCGCGAGCGACCAGATTTAGAAGGCACTTCTCATTTAATTGCGCAGGCCAACTGATGGACACTTCCAGACGTGTGCCGACTGGCAAATCGTGATCGCAGGTAAACAACACCCCCGAGCTGCTGATGTTCAACGTCTTGCCGTTACCGACGAGGATTTCTGCACGCTGATTCAGAGTCTTATAACGAACTTCCCGCTCAATTGGGAAACGGCTAGACCTTCTCCGTTCCGAACTGGCAATTTCCGGAGCGTCAGGCCGCCGGCCAAGAGTTAGGATGCTTTCGGACACAATATTCAAACTCCGATCTTTAAGGTTACACAATTTCGACTACATTCACCTAATCGGCTGAATCGGAGGTTTTCTTTCGATTATTTTTAATCCAAATCATACGTTCACTCAAATTTTTCTCGAATCCGCGATTTGTGGGTCGGTAAAAACTGGGGCTACCCAGATTTTCCGGGAGGCATTGCATGTCCGGA
>CALMAV010000520.1 GCA_937859895.1 uncultured Bryobacterales bacterium
CTAAGATCCTGCCCGAACGTAGTCGAAGTAAGTCTCGTCGTCACTTGAAGAATGAGGCACCAGAAAGAGCACCTTTGCTTGTGAGCTCATGGTGAAGTGCGATGGGAACCAAACCTCGTTAGTCACTGGCTTTTTGTCTAACTCAAACCGTGTACCTGGCTGAACTTGAGCCAGAAAGCCTTCGATGGAAGCCGGACGAATTACTTTGGCAATCACCTTTACCCATTGCGAGCTCCTCTGATCGATCCATAGTTCTCCCTCCATGGCGGGCAAAACCTGTGTTTCCATGTTAGGAGGGTTATAGCCGGGCCGCGGAGTTGCTTTAAGATGGTAAACCCGAAAGCCGTTTAAATCTTCTTCGCCGAGCAAACTGAAGTTGAAAGCCTCTGTCAATTGGTTGAGCATTTTCTGGTCGCGCATGCGATCCTTCTGGAAGCGAGCGATCCGCTGACTGCGCTGCTGCGGGTTTTCAGCCTGCCTCTTACTTCTCTCAACGTCTTCCCTTCGCTTCTCTGACGCTTGTTCCTCCGGCGAAAGCGGCTGGTTGTTCACGCTGAGCAAACGCTGATAAGGCGAACCCTCCATCATTTCCACCAGAAACTCCTTGGGGCCATGACTGGTCATTTGACGCTCTTTATGTGAGTACAACGAAGCGGCCTCGAAGTCACGCGCATTGGCAGCTACGGACCTCTGGATAATTGCTTGTGCAGAAGCGTTCTGGGCCACCGAGGCAAAAGGGAGCAAGCTCAAGAAAAAAACGATTCTGGTAATCACTGGCATCTCGCGTTAGACGTCATTATGTCAGCACCAATCTCGAAGCTTTCAGCTCAAAAGCTACGAAGATGATGGATGCCGCATCAACAACCAACCAGCCAGTAACAACAGTCCACCGAGGGCGAGAAAGGCAAAATCCCAGAGAAGATGATTTCCGTTCTGGTAAACGTGGTGAAGCTGAAGAAGCTGGTGATCTATCAAACCTTCCACGACGTTGAAAAGACCCCAACCGAACAACGTTGCTCCAGCGAAGCTTCCACTTTTCACCTTTGTTCCGCTGTACTGAAGAGTGCGCCAGAGTTGGAAGATTCCGATTGCAGTAATGATCCAGGTAAACGCGTGAAAGATTCCGTCCCAGAACATGTTGATCTGCTCATTCACAAGGTTGCTACGAGGAATCCAATTCGAGACCAAGCTATGTAACTGCAAGATTTGATGAAAAAGGATGCCATCCACGAAGCCTCCCATTCCGATGCCTATCCAGACTCCCGCAGCAAAAATGGATCGTTGGTTGGATCCTAGTTGACTATCGCTATTTGACATAATTTTCATCAATGCTGCTAATGGGAAGTAGCGGAAGCAAGTATCTGACAGCGATAACAAGAACAGGGAAGGGTGTAAGTACCAGCAGCAGGGTTGACCCAAAAGAGCCGTTGAGAATGGCCGCCCGAACCTGCTCTCCCGTTTGGGTGTGACAGACCGGACAAGCAACAAGTGTCGAAGTCACTGCTTGGAAGAGAACCGCAACCGACACGTACTTTCTTGTCACTGTCTATGCTCCATGTGCAGATTAAATGAGCTTGAATTCAACCTTGAGTAGATCGTGCCGACGATCAGGATAGACAGCCAAGGTAGCGGAACTAAGTACCGCGGGTTTGCTATTTCTACAGGTACGATTGCTGCAAACAAAATCGTAAACGACATGAGCAGTAACAAATAATCTGACCGTAAGACCCGCCGGTGATTGATTCCTACTTCAAGCGCATAACCGAATGGCAGAAGCAACATAAACCAGCACCACGGTGCAGCGGAAGCTTCCCAGCGTTGGGATAGTGAGTGGAATCGTCGCTCACTGACATCAATGCCAAACCATTTTTCAATCATGGCGACGTCATTCACGGTGGGTTCCACGAATTTGCCCTGATCAATCTTTAGAGCCCACTCAACCTTGCGGTACTCAAAAAACTGTCTGTAAGTCTGGAAAGCCAAACTGATTACTCCGAGTGGATCGCGGTTCATCGCCCTAATAGCAGTTTCGCGGGCAATCCGGTTTGCAACCTCCTCATTCCCTCCAGCCACGTTAAGAATAGCCGCGCAGAGACCGCCCGGTAGCCAGCGGTGTAGCCGCCGATGATCTATTCCCGAAAGCGGAATCGTTACGCTCCGAAATAGCTGAGGTCTCTTGCCAGGGATGGGAAAGTCGGCGGGTTTGATAATTGGCGCCATATCGGCTGCCAGGAAGTAACCATCACGAGACATATAAGCAGGCTTTGTCTCGGCAAGGAAGCCGTATAAGTGCCTGTACCCCCAAAGCAGCGTTTGGCTGACCAGGATTGCCGTTAGAAGATAAACGATCAGTGGCCTGATGGCTACACCGGCTCGACTTACCTCAGCTAAAACCGGCAGAGCTATCGAAAGCAGCAAGACTAATGGAAGAAAGCTGATTCGAAGGCTGACGAGAAGGACGCCAAGTACCTGACCCAGAAACAGAATGAAGAGAGACTTACTCCGTAAGTAGCAGAAGCAAACCAAAGTAAAGAGGGCAAATCCGAAAGTTCCGGCGGCTTCGACCATCACATAGCGCTCCGACATAAGCTGCAGGGGCTCAATCGCCGATAGCAATGCGATGGCCATTGAAATTCGAAGGCTAGTTCCGCAGAAATTGTAGAGGAGAACACCAGTGATCGTGCTAGCTAATGCCGACATTGCTGTTTGCAGGATGAGCAACGGAAGAAGCGAGTGAAAAGAGATGAAAGGCCGGATTAAGAAACCATAGGTGAAGCTCCTATCCGGAGGTATCCACTTCATGAGCGCTGTAGCAAGATAAGCACCCGAATCACCGAAGTGAAAACCAGGGTTGTGGTCGAGAAGTAGAAACAAAAGCTTAACCAGAAAAACAGACAAACCAATCCAGGTAAATGCTAGCCTGTTTCTCTGTTTTATGCTGGCTTTAAGTCGATCGGAAACGGCGTATGGCCTCGCTGTCACGAAAGGCTTTTAAGGAGCCGGATAACTCCCATTTTTGCGCCCTGTTTGTGTGCAGACACGTTGACTCTGCCCTTGATCTCCTGGTGGTTCTCGGCAAAGTAACTATAGGCACGCCAGAGCATCTCTTCGTTTGTCAGAGTCGGCTGCCAAGAGAGTTCCCGCTTTATTTTAGATGTGTCAAACAAGAAGTCTTCAGCGATCATCTTGTAGTGATACGGACCCAGCGGTGAAATTTTCAGGTTATGCGCAATCCGCATAGCAGCCAGGCTGAGCTTCTCAGGTAATTGACTTACTCGCGACTTGCTGTTCGCTTTTGCAATAACATACTGGTAAATTTCTCGAAGTGACTTCACGTTATCTGAACCAATGTTAAATACGTCTGATTGGTTGTGATTCCCCGCTCGGATAATCGCTTCGGCCAAGTCTTGCGCGTAGATAAATTGATACCGATTACTTCCCTTCCCTACGGTCCAAACGCGCCGTCCTTCCTGTATAAATTCAAACAGGATTGCAAGTAATCCAAGCCTGCCTGAATCAATGATGGTCGGGCAACGAATTGTCACAACGTTAATGTCTGAACTATAGCGGGAAAGTATCTTTTCGCCTTCCCACTTGGACTTACCGTACACTTCGACGGGCGCTGGGGTATCGGTCTCCAGAACAGGGCGGGAGAAAGCGGTTCCCCAAAGACAGTTGGAGGAAGTGAATACCAAGTTACCGATCTGATGTTTGCGGGTCAGGTCGGCAATGACTTCTGTAGCCACAACATTACTTCGCCACAATCTTTCTTGGCTTTCCACAGCGTGGGCGAGCATGGCCGCAATGTGGAAGACACTGTCAATGCGATGCCGGCCAAAAACCTCTTCCATTGCAGTTCGGTCAGCTATGTCCGCTTGAATGGATTCCAGATTCGGGTGGCGGTCCTCATCGGCGTATAAATCGACGTTCACTACCTGATGCCCATCAGCCAGCAAGCGGCGTTTGAGCACCGTTCCAAAAAAACCGGATCCGCCGGTCAACAAATATGTTTTCATGTGCTTTTCAAGTATTTAACTCAACGGTTAAGGAGCAGCGGTTCGACAAATACGACTGCGCTTTCAATTGGCTTTCACTTCAGTAATTAAGACCGAGGCCTTGAGCCAACCCCGCGATTACTCCAGGGTCCCACGCCTAGCTTATGGCCCAAACGTATCCAACCCGAACTCTTTGCCTGCTGCTGTTCTAACCGGAGGTCTTCTAATTGTCGCTGAGTAGCAGTGAGGTCATCCTGAACCTTGCGAAGTGACAATTCAGAGGCTTGGTGAACCTGTTCTAATTCCCCTGACAGCCGCTGTCTCTCAGCAATCAAATCATTGTGTTTCCGTTGTGCGTCAGCTAACTCACCTTGCAGGCCGCGGATGTGTTTCTCACGTTCACGAAGCAGATTGTGGGTACTCGAGATATCGACAAAAGATGGAACATTCAAAGGTTGAAAGCTACACACAGCCACAAAGAAATGAGCATTCGCGAGATTGTCTGTGGGTGGAATAGAAGC
>CALMAV010000521.1:0-1244 GCA_937859895.1 uncultured Bryobacterales bacterium
GGATTGATTCAGAACGAAACCGGCAAGAAAAGCGGGGAGGCCCTGAACATCCCCGAAGCCCAGCGACTCTCGGGTTCCTGCCCCATGATCTTCAGCTGGAATGGCGCGTCCTTCCAATTCATCACTGACGTGCTTGGCGTTGCGCCGCTCGGTGCCAGCTCCGGAGACGGCCACTACTTTCCTGTCGATCATGACGAGTACATCCAGATTCCTGGCGCCGCACTGCAACCACAGAACGGCCGCTATCAGATCCACATCACTGAAGAGCTACACGAGGTCTCTTACCTCGACAAAATCCAGTTGATCGCGGTTGACCACCCATCGCAAACCGCCATCTACACCAACGACAAGTTCAAGTCGCCGCCTTACCCTGAGTTCCGCCTGTTCGGTGGCGAGGAGAAAATCCATCCGACCCGCGCCCTGGACAACGGCAATCACGACGCCCTCGCAAGCCTCTCCGCCACCGATGGGAAATACCCGACTGCCTTTCCACACGACTCCAGCGGCGTCGCAGCCCTGCACACGCTTGATCTCGACTTCGGCAAAGCCGCAGGTGACAACCGCGCTGTCCTCATCCTCAACGGCTGGGTCGATTGGGCCGATGGCAGCACGTTTCTCGGCGCTTCTCAAAACGGCAATGGCGGCCTCGTCTTTCCCTCGCTCCAAGTCAAAGATAGAGCCGGCCAGTGGCGAACCGTAGTCGCCGATATGGGCATCCCGTCCGGCAAACCCAAAACCATCTCGGTCGATCTCACGGGCAAGTTCCTCTCCGCCTCGCGCGAGGTCCGCATTACCACTAACCTATGCGTCTACTGGGATGAGATCTTCCTGCTCGAAAACTCAAGGCCGCCGGATGTTCGCCTCACACCGCTGACCGCATCTGCTGCCGATCTCCACTACCGCGGCTTCTCGCGCTTGCAGGTCGATCCGCATCGGCAGCAGCCTGAGAAGTTTTTCTACGATGACGTTCAACCGCTCTCCAATTGGAACCCAACAGAGGGCTTCTACACTCGTTACGGCAACGTCCAACCGCTCGTACGCGACGTCGATGATCAGCTACTCATTATGGGCTCTGGCGATGAAGTCAAGCTCGAGTACCCCGCCGCAAACCTTCCGCCACTACCTACCGGCTGGTCTCGCGACTATCTGCTACTCGTCGATGGCTGGGCCAAAGACGCTGACGCCAACACTGCCTTCAGCACCAGCGTTCTACCGCTGCCTTTTCACAAAATGAGCGCCTACCC
>CALMAV010000521.1:1254-1467 GCA_937859895.1 uncultured Bryobacterales bacterium
TTCCAACCGATCTCGCACACCAGCAATACATGCACGACTATCTAACGCGCCCCGCGCTCCACCTGATCCGTCCTTTAGTAAGCACCAACTAAGTACGTCATGTTCTCGAAAACCTATCTGCCGCAACTGTCTGCCGCATTTGCCCTGGTTGCAGCCACCGCCGCCACGGTTCCCACTAAAGTTCACTTCACTGAAGCCGCCGCGAAATCGGGG
>CALMAV010000521.1:1477-9793 GCA_937859895.1 uncultured Bryobacterales bacterium
CGGGGCTTCATTTCCATTACAACAACGGCGCTGCGGGCAAGCGCTACTTGCCCGAAACCATGGGTGCCGGCTGCGCTTTCATCGATCTGGACGGAGACGGCTGGCAGGACGTTCTGTTCATCAACGGCCATGACTTTGGCCCCCACACCACGCGCTCTCTTCCTGCGCTCTATCGCAACAACAAAGACACCACCTTCACCGACATCACCAAGGGCAGCGGCCTCGACATCGAACTCTACGGCATGGGCGTCGCCGTTGCCGACTACGATAACGACGGCCTGCCCGATGTCTACATCACTGCGATTGAAGGCGATCGCCTCTTTCATAACGAAGGTCATGGCCACTTCCGCGATGTCACCGCCACAAGCGGCATCCGCAACGCCAACTTTGGCACCAGTGCTGCGTGGCTCGACTACGACCGCGATGGTAAAGCCGATCTCTTCGTCGCCAACTACGCCGCCTGGAGCCAGAAGTCCGACGCCTGGTGTTCGCTCGATGGCAACAGCAAGAGCTACTGCACGCCCGAGTCATACTCCGGCACCGCCTCTAAGCTCTTCCGCAATCTAGGCAATGGCAAGTTTCAGGACGTAACCGACAAAGCCGGCTTAGGCGACAAGAGCAGCAAGTCACTAGGCGTGCTGACCTTTGACTACAACGGCGATGGCTGGACCGACCTGCTGGTCACCAACGACACGCAACCGAACAAGCTCTATCGCAATAACGGCAACGGCACCTTCAGCGAAGAAGGCATGCAGTCTGGTGTTGCCTACGCAGAAGACGGCGTTGCCCGCGGAGCTATGGGCGTTGATGCAGCCGACTACGATCGCTCCGGCCGCCCACACGTGCTAATCGGCAACTTCGCCAATCAAATGATGGGGCTCTATCACAACGAAGGCAAAGGCATCTTCGTCGACCAGGCGCCTTCAACCGTCGTCGGCCGCGACACCCGGCTTGCTCTCACCTTTGCCGCCTTCTTCTTCGACTTCGACCTTGACGGCTACCCCGACATCTTCGCCGTCAATGGTCACATCGAGCCCGACATCGCCAAGGTCCAACCCAAGATGCAGTTCCGCCAACCACCGCTTCTGTTCCGCAACGTCGGTGGTGGCAAGTTCGATAATGTCAGCGACTCGGTCGGGTCCGACTTCCGTAAGCCGGTTCTCGGGCGTGGCGGAGCATACGCCGACTTTGATCATGACGGCGACCTCGATGTTCTGGTGAGCAGCAACGACGGCCCGCCCGCGCTCTATGTCAACGAAGGCGGCAATAAGAATAACTGGCTCTCAGTCCGCTTAATTGGGTCCAAGTCGAATCGAAGTGCTTTAGGTGCCGTCGTACGCCTCGACAGCTCGGGCGGCAAGCAATGGCAGAACGTTCATAGCGGCTCCAGCTACTGTTCCCAAAGCGATTTGGCTTTGACTTTTGGCCTGGGTAATAGTCCGACCGTCTCGACTCTCGATATAGAATGGCCCAGCGGAACACGACAGCACTTTAAGAACGTCGCCCCTAATCGCTCACTCATCATTGATGAATCCCGAGGCTTGTTGACCAAATGAAGCTTATCTCTTTCCTGCTAGTAGCATGCGCCTTGACGGCCCCGGTTTACGGTGAAACCGCCCGCGAGGTCATTGCGCTCATCAACGCTCATGTGGGCAGCCCCGCGCCGGCCGACACCGTCGACACCTTCAAGGCCGGCGATCCCGACCAGCCCGTGACAGGCATTGCCGTCACCATGATGGCCACCTACGACGTGCTTGAGCAAGCGGCCAAAGCCGGCGACAACCTGATCATCACCCACGAGCCGACCTTCTACAATCACCGCGATACCACAGCCACTCTGACCGATCAGAACGACAAAGTTCTGGCTGACAAACAGGCCTTCATCCGCGACCACCACCTGGTAGTCTGGCGCTTTCACGATGGCTGGCATCGGCATCAACCAGACGGCATCCTCACCGGCATGGAACGCGCTCTAGGCTGGCTTCCGTATCAAAACGCGTCCGACAATCGCTTGCTTACCATCCCGCAAACGACACTCGGCGACTTAGCCTCAACCATCCAATCGAAGCTCAATATCCATGTCATGCGCGTGGTTGGTGACCACGCCATGTCGGTCACCAAAGTTGGTTTCATCCCAGGCGCAGCTGGCTCTGCCAGGCAGATTCAAATGCTGGAGAAGCCCGATGTCGAAGCTCTGCTCATTGGTGAGACCCCCGAATGGGAGACAGTTGAATACGTGGCCGACGCCGTTAGTCAAGGCAAGAAGAAAGCGTTAATCATTTTTGGCCACATCCCTTCCGAGCAAGCGGGCATGGAAGAGTGCGCCACTTGGTTGCGTACCTTTCTTCCTAACACGCCGATTCATTTCGCCCCAGCGAAGGAACCATTCTGGACGCCGGCAACCCGCTAGGGAAAGTCAACCTTGTCATTCCCCGATCTATCTACTTCTCATGATCCACCAATGCAAGAAGACGTTGACTGTTTGTACGATGCGACCTGCGAAGCAACCATGGCGCTGGGCTGACAGCATGAGATTGGCAACGTCGTCGAAGGCCCGTGTCACCCGACAAAGCTTTCGCTCACCACTGGAACTTGCTAACTCCTCCGGCCTCGATTTTGGATGTCTTTATTCAAATCCACCGCCCTGTGGGCAACAACCCGTTGGTAGACGCTCTTGATCGACCAGGACTAAGTGCTCAATAAGCCAAGCCTACCAATCGAGAGACAAGGCTCAAGGGGTCGCGGCCCTGATGAGGTGGCTTTGGCGGTAGGTCGCTCGGGTGGCTACAGGAATCGCAAGGCTAGGGCGCAGCCCCTTCGGAAAGGTAAAGGCACAACGTGCCCTCGCTCGTCACGGCAAAGATCTCGTCCTAATCATCTCTAAACCCAATCAGCTATTTTGAACAGTGATGAAAAGCATCTGTATCGTAAGCCCACTGATCTTCGCCGCTTGTCTAAGTGCGGCACCTATCAAAGTGATTATGAGAACCGGCACTGGTGGGGATGCTGGAACCGCGACCATTACCCCTGCCGGCAAGGGCGCTGCACAAGGCATCAATATCAAGCTGAACTTCAGGAATATGCCGCCCGGAGAACATGCCATTCACATCCATCAAAATGCCAAGTGCGAGGGGCCTGACTTCACTTCCGCCGGAGGCCACTTTAACCCGGCAGGGAAGAAGCACGGCTTGCAGAACCCGGACGGCCCTCATGCAGGCGACATCATGAACTTCACTGTACTGCCGAATGGCACTGCCAAGACCACCGTCACTGACCCCAATGTTTCGGTCGGTAGCGGAGCCAACTCAGTCTTCACGAACGGTGGAACCGCGCTGATGGTGCATGAGAAAGCCGACGATATGAAAACCGATCCGGCCGGCAACGCTGGCAAGCGCATTGCTTGCGGCGTGATTACCAAGTAGCCTCCGGCCAGGGGAGTTCGATACACTAAGCCACGGCATGAAATCTTCGTACTTTATGGCGCTGCTCACTGCTGCTGCCATTCTTGTTCCTGCGTCCCCGGCCGGTCAGTCCGCGAATCCATCCTCTCTGACCGGCTTATGGGATCTCACCATCACCACACCTGGGGATATTTACCCCTCGTGGCTTGACATCTCTGAGAATGGCGGTCAGCCTCACGTGCGCATTGGCGGCCGCGTAGCCAGCGTTCATCCTGCCGACCAGGCCTCTATGGAAAACGGCACTCTGACTTTTATGAGTCACGAGTTCCTTCAGCATGGGGTGGAACCAGTTATCTGGGAAATTCACAGCAAAGACGGCCGACTGGTAGGAACCCAGCGTCGCAAGGATGGAACTACAGGCCAGATTGTAGGAGATCCTTCTCCCGCTCTCGACCGGCCCATGCCTACCGGCTGGTCTAAACCCGAGCCGCTCTTCAATGGCAAAGACCTGACCGGATGGGAACCGTTTGTACAAGAGCCGGGCAAGTCACCAGTCAATCACTATGTCGCCCAGAATGGCGAGCTGGTGAACCAGGCGCCCGGTGCCAACATTAAAACCTCTCGCAAGTTCAATGACTTCAAGCTACACATCGAGTACAACTGCCCGAACAAAGGTAACAGCGGCATCTATCTACGTGGTCGTTACGAGCTGCAGGTCGAATACGAAGGGGAGAAGCCACTGAATAGCCTCGGTTCCATCTATGGCTTCCTGGCTCCTTCTGTAGCCCTACCGCCCAAGCCGGGCCAATGGGAGAGCTTTGACGTCACGCTGGTTGGCCGCATTGTCACAGTGGTTCGTGACGGCAAAACAATCATTGATCGTGAAGTGATTCCCGGCATCACTGGCGGCGCTTTAGATAGCCACGAAGCAGAACCGGGACCGATCTACATTCAAGGCGATCATACTGGCGGCATGAAGTATCGCAACATCACAATCTCCGTGCCGCAGGCATAAGAACCGCGAGCGTTAACGCTTACACATCTGGGGATACTGCTGCTTTAACGCCATCAACTTTGGTAAATCGTTATACACGATATACGGCTGATCGGGGTGGTTCTCCAGGTACTTCTGGTGGTAGCCTTCGGCCTCGTAGAAACCATTGTTGAGCGGAACTACCTTCGTCGCAATCGGGCCGGAGAAGACTTTGCTGTCGTTCAACTGCTTAATGTAAGCTTCAGCAATCTTCTTCTGCTCGTCATTTGTATAAAAGATGGAGGATCGGTACTGCGTGCCTGAATCCGGGCCTTGCCGATTCACCTCAGTCGGGTCATGAGCCACTGAGAAGTACACCTTCAGCAACTGCCCGTAGGTGATCTGCGACGGATCGAAAGTCACCTTTACTGATTCGGCGTGCCCCGTCGTCCCAGTACTCACCGTTTCATACTGCGCAGTGTTCTTCTCACCACCCGCGTATCCGGCCACTGCACTCTTGACACCTTTTACGTGATCGAAGACTGCTTCCACGCCCCAGAAGCAACCTCCGGCCAGCACAGCCGTTTCCTTACTCGGCGCAGCACCCTTCTGTTCATCCACTGCCGCGTCCGGAAACGGCGATTTGGGACCAGCAAACATCAAAGATGCCGCAATTACCGCCACTGGTAGCGCGGCGATACCTAACTTTTTAAGCATGTAAAACTCCACCTCTTTAGACACTGGTATTTCGAACGACGGTGCGAAAAGGTTACGGAGGAGCTACTTCCAGTCCGGGTTCTTGCCTAAACTGACTAGGTTCGCTAGTATGCGGTACGCGCCTGGTACCCCGGCCGGCAGCTGCCGGTATAACGCATACGCGTCATAGACATAGAAACCCTTGCCATACCGCGCCACTAGCAGCCCTCCGGCTTGCGGCTTCTGCCCGGCATCGTGCGTTTCGACCAATGCTTTATAACGGTTGTCCCAAGTTTGCAGAAAGCCATGACCACGCTCCTCTTCCCAACCCTTGAAGTCCAGGGCAGTAATTTGATTTGGCCAACGCAACGCTGGGTTAGACGGGTCCAGGAACGTCATCTTCGAATCCTCTTCCACCACTTTTTCAGGGTTCTGCCCCAGCGAGAATGGATACGGCCCGTAGTTGCGGTCAAAGTTTTGCACGTTGTACTGCACAATCAGCGTCCCGCCGTTTTGGACGTAAGAAAGCAATCGCGCGTTGTTCGAGCGCAACTCGGGGCGGGCAGTATAGGCCCGAACGCCCAGTACAATGGCATCGAACCCGGACAGATCGCCTCGCTCGATATCTGAAGCCGAGAGGACCTGCACCGGTACTTGCAGATCGTGCAGCGCTTGAGGCACGTCATCGCCAGTTCCAGGAATAAACGCCACATGCAAACCCGGCGCCGTTGTCACATCCACGCCAGCAGCTTTGTACACGGCATTGCGGTAGTACGGATAGGAGCGCACCCCTGCGTAGCCCACAGTTCGATAGCCCTCGGTGTATGTCTTGCCGGCGTAGTCAGCTACAGCCCGAATTGTGTAGGTCTCCGGCTTGATGCCGTGCGGGGTCACCTGAAAAGAAACAGTCTGGTTCTCACCCTCCGCGCCCAACGTAAATGGATACTCTTGCGGGGTGGCCTGCCAATCGGGCGGTAATTGCAGACGAAGGGTGCCCTTAGCTGGGCCCTTTACATTGCTGTGCAAATTACAGGAGAACTCAAATTCTTTACTGGTAAGCGGCACTGCTCCAGCACCAGGTGCAACGGTAACGCCAATTGCCGGGCCAACGAGCAGCGGATTCTCTACCAAGCCAATTCCTTCGGCACGGCTATACCCCTGCACAACCTTCTGCAGCCCGATCTCCTCGCCTCGATAAACCAGCGTTGCGCTCGCGACAAGCGGATACGGCGATGTGGACCGACCACGAGAGCCGGCGTCGATCAAGTCGTAGTAGGCCTGCTCCCCATTGGGCCGCGTGTAGTACGGCCGCGTCAGCCGAGCCTCTTGCGGAACCGTGACTTCCGATTTCACCTTGAGGTCTTTCTGGGGGGCCAAAGCGGAATTGGTGATCGCCTCGGTTTTGATGGTCCAGGGCGGGCCATCGGCTCCGCTTAGGCTCAAACGGGAAATGCTCCAGGGCTCACTCCCCAGGTTCATCAAAGACGACTGCACACGAAAGCTTTGCCCGGGAATAGCGGTGCCAAACGTAGGCTGCGGACCTGCGAACGCCGCAAACGGCCCGGTGGGTTCCTTGTCCGGCGCCACTGCCGCATCAAAGGAGACGCCTAGCGCCAGAGTCAGTGCTTTTTGGCACTGATCCTCTTTCACCTTAAGCTCAAACAGCACATCACTCTTGCCCGGCTCCGGCAGCGTACTTCCTTGCACATGCTGCACCAGCGCCCGTATCTCCTTCAGCCCGTCGGCTAAGTCCGGCGCAATGGAGTTAGGAGCAGTTGCCCGATAGTGCTCTCTTGCCTGGGCCATCGTCTGCGCAAACTGCGTCAATCCTGCTTGCAGGAGGCCGGTATCGCCCTGTGCCAAGGCGGCAATCCCCAGCAACGATACATCAATGCCGTCATAGAACGACTTCTCCGTCCCAGTAACGTTCACTCGCGTACCGTAACGGTGATAATCAACCGAAGCAGGCGCTGGCTGAGGCAGCGTGCCGCCTCCGTTCTGACTCTTCTGAAATCCCCAGCCCTCTCTGCCGATCTGCGCAGAGGTCAACCCGGCTGCCGCGTCATAGGCACTTTCATCGGCAGTCAAATCGGTCGAAGGTTTCTGTGTTAGCCAGGTCTTGTTCACGTAATTGAAGAAGCGCAAAGGCACATACTGGTCCGTCGCGTAGTCGTACATCGTGCCTTCTTTTGTCGGCGTGAAGAAGGGGACTCGCGCATATACTTTCAGCGGAGCCCAAGGCCGCAGACCCTCTGCCATCTGCTCAGGGAATTGTTTGGGATCCGCCGCTGCTATGAATGCCTCCTGCGCCATCTGGCCCGAGACCTGATGGTTTCCGTGGCCATCGGTAGATGCGCCTGCGAACGTGGATGTAATCACCAGCGGACGCGTCATCCGAATTACCCGCACTGTGTCAGAGAGTGTGCGTCCGTAGCCCCATTTTTCGAGCGCCTCTTCCCGAGTCTTGGAGAAGCCGTAATCGATTTCACGTCCCCAGAATTGATCGACGCCGTAGTAGCGATCTGCGGTCAACAACTCTTGCGTCCGCACCAGGCCGAGCTCGTCGTACATGTCGCTCGACATCGCATTCTGGCCGCCTTCGCCGCGCGTCAAGGTCAGCAAAGCACCACGCGCACCCCACCCGCGAGTCTGCTCCGCCAGCATGCCTCCATCCTCGTCATCAGGATGGGCCACAATCGCAATGATGCTGGCGCGCGTGTTCAGAGCCGCCAGCCATCGCGACATGCCCGCTGCTCCCCGGTCCAAATAGATGCTCTGGCTATATGTATCGAGCTCGCCAAACAGACCTGAAGCCCGAAGAACAGCTCCTGCGGTAAAACTCAACAGCAGGGCTAATACGACCGCTGCGCTTCTCTGATTCAATCGACCCACCATGCAAAGTATTCACCCTACTTTCGCAGACTCAACTTCGTCAGCTTATAATCTCTACTATCTTGATCGGCTTCTATAGCGGATCTGTTGGGGGTTAAGAATGAATACTCGTATACGGCTCGGTGGGTGGCTTGCGCTGCTCGCGATGTTTTCCCTGTCCAGCGTCATGCAAGCGCAGAGCCAAGCGATCAACGGCAGCATTCGGGGACAGGTGCAGGATCAGAGTTCAACGCCATTGCCCGGCGCTGCGGTCAAGGTAGAGAACACCGCTACTGGTTTTACACGAACCGATGTAACGGCTGACGATGGTTACTACGTTGTTCCGAATCTGCCGCTGGGCGAGTACGTCGTCAC
>CALMAV010000521.1:9803-12185 GCA_937859895.1 uncultured Bryobacterales bacterium
AGTACCTCTGTCGAAGTGACTGGCGGCGCTCCGGTAGTCGATCCGTCGCGAATCAATGTTGGACGCACCATCACTCATGCCGAAGTCGATAACCTGCCGCTAACTAGTCGCAATCCTTACAACTTCATCATTCTTCAGCCTGGCGTCAGTGGGCATCCCAACGCTGAGCTCGGCATCCCGCGTACGGTGAACACCAATGGCCTGCTCGATCGCATCAACTACCAGATGGACGGCATGGTCGACACCGAGAGCGACCGCTATGGTGTGCGCCTGTTTCCAATTGCCAATATCTACGTCGGAGAAGTGCAGACCATCTCCAGCAGCTTTGCGCCAGAGTTCGGCATGACCTCCGGCAACATCTACAACGTCATTACTGCTTCAGGCACCAACACCTTACACGGGCAGTTCTTCTACGTTGGCCGGCCCACTGACGCGAGCGCCCGGCCTATCCTACTTGGCACAAAACCGAAACCTGATCTCACACTGAATGACTTCGCTGTGAACGCGGGCGGCCCGGTCATCAAAGACCGCCTATTCGTGTTTGGAGCGTACGAACATCTGACACGTGGACTGCCGCAGCCGAACGTAATTACTCCGACAGCAGCTGCGCAACTCGGTATTCCGGCCGGCAATCTTGCCACGGCACCGAGCGTTCAGCACGCTCAATTCATCGACTTTCGAGCTGATTGGCAGATCACGCAAAAGCATCAATTCTTCGTTCGCCTGAACTACTTCCAGAATAATTACCCATTCAACACGAATGTAGGCGGACTCTTCGCACTCGATACAGCCTCTGACTTCCGCGACCGCGCCTACATCGGCGGAGCTCAGCTGCTCTCTACCTTTTTGCCAAACCTGCTGAACGAGTTGCGCTTCTCTGACCCCTACCGCAATGAGCGACACGTAGCAAACGGTCTGAACGGTCCAGGTCCGGTGATTGTGATTCCAGGAGTTGCAACCTTCAATGGGTCCAACGCTGTCGGTGATGTCTTTGCAGAGAAGGTGCCGAGCTTGAACGACAATGTCACTTACATCAAAGGCAGTCACACGCTCAAATTCGGCGGTGCGTTCCAGCAGATCCTCGACGTGCAGCTGCAGGACACTTACAGCCTGTATCAGTTCTCCACCATCAACAATTACCTGCTCGCGAAGTCGGGCGCAAACCCGCGCAGCTACTCAAACTTTCAGACAAGTATTGGGGCCGTGGGTGCCGGGTATCACTCCTTCTTTTGGAATGCATTCGGGCAGGACACCTGGCAGGTGCGCCCGAACCTGGTAGTGACCTATGGCGTTCGATTCGACAAGTTTCAGTCGCCCAACGCACCGGCTACTCAGCCCTTCATCTACTCGACTCACTTCCGAGTTCCCGGAGCGAACTTTGCACCGCGCCTTGGCCTCGCCTGGAATGTGACACCTAAAACAGTAATCCGCGCCAGTTCCGGAGTCTTCTATGAAGCCCCGGCCACCAATCTCTGGTACAACACGCTTTACAACAACGGCTCGAACGCCGCCTTCGTGGCCAACATTGGTCCAACCTCCTCCTTTGCTCCGGCGTTTCCCCAAGTGTTCAACGCGGTAGGGAACGGGTTCAGCCGTACCGCTGACATCACAACGCTCACACCCAATTTTAAGAACGCCTACACAATCAATTCGAGCTTCCAGATTACGCAGCAGTTGACCGGCAGCGACGCCCTCACCGTCGGTTTCGTCAACACAGGCGCACGTAACCAAGTCTTTCTCCGTAACCTGAACTTGAAGAACCCTGTGCGCTTTCTCGCTGACGGACGACCGGTGTACGGAGCGGCGCGTGTTTATCCTCAGTTCGGCAACATCAACTTTCAAGATATTGGCGCGATTGCTGCGTACAATGCGCTCATCACCCACTACGTCCACCGGTTTGCGCAAGGGCTGCAGGTGGATGCTTCCTACACCTGGTCCCACTCGATTAGCGACGCGCCTGACGTCAACAGCTACGAGCAGAACCTTCCCATTGAGGATTCCACCAGCCGAAGCAGGGATCGCGGCAACAGCGTCACCAATCGCCCGCATGCCTTCACCGCTTCGGCCGTTCTTGCGCCGAAGTTCCAGATTGGTAACCGTATTCTGCGTACAGCAGCGAACGGCAATGAGTTGACCATCCTGGCAAACCTCTCTTCGGGCGATGCGCAAAACATTGTGGCGAACCAAATCTTAAATGGCGATCCCATCACCGGTAGCGTCACTCGTCCGCTGTTTGTAGGTCGCTACACTGCCCGGGCTCCCAGCGTTTATCAGGTAGATCTCCGCTATACGCGTACGCTGATCACGCTGTTCGATCGCATTCAGCCCAAGTTCTTTGCCGAGGCGAACAACGTGGGCAACCACCCCAACATTACGACCATC
>CALMAV010000522.1:0-5339 GCA_937859895.1 uncultured Bryobacterales bacterium
GAGCTACGAGGGGATTGTTCTTGCCTGTTGTCTCTGCTTTAGTAGCAGCCTCAGCAGACTTGGCCGCCTGACCTGACCGCAGATATACCTCGGCAAGAGAGCTCCAGATATAAGGATTGTCCCTGTCTGATTTGGACGCTTGTTCCAAATTAGTCTTTGCTTCCCCAAGCTGTCCGTGCTGCAAGGCAATTAGGCCATGCTGAAGCAGGGAGGTGGCGGTTTGCGGGTCAGCCAGCAGAAGCAGGAGAACGGGTAACAACTCCCAAGCTATCTCATCTGAACGCAAAACGGGCCCGGTTTGCGTTATGCATTCCGGGCCCGTCAGCTCCAATGGAGTTTGGCCGTTAGAACTGCAGGCGAAGCGAGAACTGCACGTGACGCTCACTGCCGACGGCGGTGCCGGTGACTGTGCCGAAGTTGGCACTTCCCAGCGTGTTATTCGGAACACCAAATTGCGGCGTATTTCCAAGGTTGAAGCTCTCGGCCCGGAACTGCAGACCGAAGCGTTCAGTTAATGGGAACGTCTTGAAGAGCGACAGATCAACTGTGCGGGTAGGTGGCCCAGTGTTGGTCTGTAGGCCCAAGCTGCCCTCTGTGAGAGGAGTTGGTGCCACTACGTTGCTCGTGTTGAACCACTGGCTAGGGTTACGTCCAATCGCAGGCGCTGCATTTGGATCCTTCCCAATAACAGCGTCTGGTGAGCAGCCGTTGTTGAACACTCCCTGGCAACCATTAGCACGAAGAGTAAATGGTTGACCGGTGTGGAACGTCAGGATGCTGTTTAATTGCCAACCGCCAGCAATCTGGTTTACGAGACCATTGACGCCGGAACCAAACTGCCTTCCGCGTCCGAATGGAACGTCGTACGTCAGACCGGTGGTGAAGTTGTGACGAATGTCCCAAGAGGCACTGGCATAAGAGGTAGCCCAGTTCGAGGGATCACGCGTGTAAAGACCGTTGGCGCCACTGAGCGTTGTTCCGCTGTTGGCCAATGCGTGTCCATACGTATAGGCGGTAACGAACTGCAAGCCATGTGACACGCGCTTTTCTAATTTTGCGGTCATGCCTGCGTAGTTGCCGAAGCCAAAGGTTGCGGTACCCGAGATGCTGCCAATATCAGGATATCGACGCAGCGAGTTGCAGTTGATGTTGGTGTTAGTTGTCCCGAAGTTCGGACAATAATTAAAGTCCGGCTGAAGCAGCTGATGGGAAGAATGGTTGCCGACATAACTCACTTCGAGAGCCATTTGACCAGGGAGTTCCTGCTGGATTGCGAAATTCCATTTCTGGACCATCGGATTACGGAAATCCTGGGCAACGCTTCGGAATTGCAGAGATGTTACCGGATAGCCGTTGAAGACGTTCACAGGAAAGCCTGTAGTCACGCCACCCGTAGCAGTACCATTGGCGAAAGCCGGATTAGGAGAGAAAGCTCCAACACCCGCTGGACGCCCTAATTGAGGAGAGAAGTTGAACGGTGCCGATTCCCCACGGTTCGGGTAACCGCCTTGGTTTTCCTCACCGCCATAGAAGATGCCGTAAGCGGCTCGGATCACAGTCCTCGGTCTGATGTTGTAAGCCAATCCGATTCTAGGTCCGATGTCGAGTTTGTCCCAAGGGATGAGGTAAGGATCGCGGCTTTGGCGGTCCACTGTAATCGGGGTAGTAAACAGAGCCGGCGAGGTAATACCGTTGACGGTGACCGGCCGGTTAAAATTCGCAGGTAGCGGGGCCAGGGAATCTTTGCCGGCGGGAATATACAGCGTCAAATTATCCAGGTTGAAGTTCGATTGACGGCCAAATGCCTCACCAATTGGCGAGAACAATTCATAGCGGACGCCGAGGTTCAACGTTAGTTTCTGGCTGACCTTCCAGTCATCCTGTGCATACCAGGCATAGGCCTGCTTTTTGGACGCGATGAAATTGGTCGTCGAAATCTGTCCGTTATTGACCGCACCCAAAAGGAACGAGGCAAACTCATCTCCGGTGTCAGTGGCTAACGTTCCGTTCTTTCCGGCTGAGTCCTTCGATAGTGAGGGGAAAGCAGTCTCGTTGCGTGAGAAGTTCAACTCTCCATGAGGATAGGGAACTTGGAAGAAGGGGAAACGAATCGGGCGATACTCTGCGCCGAACTTCAAAGAGTGAGTATTTTTCGTCACTGCAACGTTCTGAATGAAGTCCCAAACGTTGTTGTACTCCTTGGTTGGAAGCCAGTCCTGGGCACCTACGGTTCGGTAGTTGCCGAGTCCAATTTGCGGAAGACCACCATTCGAGGGCGAAGTCGGATCATAGCCGCCGATTCCAACGGCCTTAAACTCATCGACAGTTGCGTTTGCCTGAGTACGGGCAGTTACAAGGCGGCTAAAGGCCACGCGAGTCTCAGAAACGACGGTAGGGCTCCAAATGCGGGTATAACCGATTTGAGCATTGCGGCCCAGATCTTGCTCGCTCGCGCCATTGAAGTCACTTCCGTCCAGAGGTCCGGCAAACGGAACAACACTGTTTTTGTACGTGTTAGACCAGCTAACGCTTGAAAACAGGCTGTCTTTATCGGAGACTCGATAGTCAGCCCGCACATCGCCCTGGTCGGTTGTGAAGGCGCCGGGCGTATTCACCGCATAGTTATTCTGGGGCTGGAACCCAAGCCGATTTCCGCCGTTAAGATTGGTTGCTGGATAGTAGGAGGCAATCTTGCGGGATGCCGGATCCATGGCAGAAACAGGAATGATGTTGCCAGGAAACGGATCACGCACCAGCGCGCCGTTGACCGTCCTGGTGGTTGTAGGATCGTACAACTGATTCTGCAGGATGGTGCGGCCTAATGCATCAGTGCCAATCGCGCTACCTAACAGCCGAGAGAAGTTGCCGCCGATCATGTCCTGGGTCGGGATACTTACGGACCCGCCGTAACCCAAGTTCTGAATAACACCACCCGCAGTCGCAATGCGCGTGCCTTGGTAGTCGCCAAAGATGAACAGCTTGTTCTTGATGATTGGACCGCCGATGGCAAGACCGAACTGGTTTTGCTTGAATGGCGAACGGCGGGTATTGGAGAAATTGTTCTCCCACCGATTCGCATTCAGCTTCTCGTTCTGCAGAATTTCAAAGAGAACGCCGTGTACAGCGTTGGTACCGGACTTCAAAATCGCGTTTACCACGCCACCGGCGGCGCGCCCGTATTCAGCACTGTAGCCGTTGGTCAGGATCTGCAGGTCGCCAATGGCTTCCACAGATGGGCTGATAACAAATGAAGTCTGGTTGATGAAGTCAATTACGTTGACATTATTGTCTACGCCGTTCAGGAGGAAGTTATTCTCTCCGGTTGAGCGGACGCCATTGGCTGAAAACCCGCCTCCGAGGGCATCACGGGCACCATTCTCGGGAGGCAGTACTCCTGGAGAGAGACGCGCCAAATAAGAGAATGTCCGGTTGCCACCAAGAGGCAACTCGGAAACTTGAGCTGCATTGAGGTTGGCGCCAATTACCGGCGATTCGGTTTGCAGCAGAGGAGCCGCAGCCGTGACCTCGACGGTCTGACTGGAGTTTCCTATCTGGACCACAATATCTACGCCAGTGGGTTCGCCGGGATTAATGATGACGCCCTTCTGTTCGCTTTTTTGAAAGCCGGCAGCTTCGACCGTTACCGTATAGGTGCCGGGTCTTAAAGCGGGCCGGGTATAGTTGCCAGACTCGCTGGTAACTGTGGTGTTCGAAACCCCTGTGGCAACTTCCACAATGGTGATTTTCGCGTTTGGTATGGCGGCGCCGGATGCATCGGTGACCGTACCAGTAATAGTTCCGAGGTCGCGTTGCGCGAACGCGAGACAGGAAAAGAGAAGAAACAGGCAGGTGAGACAGACACCTGATAGCCAACGTGGCATAGATAAAAACCTCTCCCAGAACGACCAAGCAACTAGTCGAATCTCAGTAGGTATACCACGCTGTCGGTAAATTGTTCAAGCTTTATCATCTCCCTCGGAGTCTTTTGGGTACTCAAGCTAAAAGGCTTGCGTTCTCGGATGGTACTCTGGCCATGTTGATGAGGGTTGTTGGGCTGCTGCTGGCGCTGGCCACTCTGGTGTTGGCCGGGGGTGCCGCCATTCACTCGGTCGACGTAGCTGGCCAGTTCGGAATCACCGCCGTGAACACTTACGGAGGACTGTCAAAGAAGGATTACCTTCTGGAGACGACCGGCAACGGTGTTGCCATTTTTGACCTGGATAATGACGGCAAGCAGGACGTTTTTATTGCCAACGGCTCTCGCCTGGATTGGACTCCCTCGCAAGGAGCCGGTTCTCAACTCTATCTCAACAAGGGAGGGGGACGGTTCGAGAACGTGGCTTCGAAGAGCCAGTTTGTCAAGGGCTGGGCTCAGGGAGTGTGCGCCGGAGACTTCGATAACGACGGCTTTACAGATCTGCTGGTGACTTACTACGGCCACAACGTGCTGTACCGCAACCGTGGCGATGGAAGCTTCGAGGATGCAACGGCAAAAGCCCATCTGCCAGTGACGGGAACGCGCTATGGCTCTGGCTGTTCCTTCACCGACTACGATCGGGACGGCCACCTGGACCTGTTTGTCGCCAACTACGTCGATCTGGACTTGAGCAAAACGCCCCACCCGGGTTCGGGCGAGTTCTGCGTCTGGAAAGAGATTCCGGTCATGTGCGGACCTCGCGGGCTGCCGCTTGCACACAATGTGCTTTACCACAATAACGGCGATGGCACCTTCACTGACGTCAGTGAGGAGGCAGGCATTCTAAAGCCTGGCGGGCGCTACAGCCTGGGCGTGGTTTCGGCCGACTTCGATAACGATGGCTGGCCGGATATCTATGTCGCGTGCGACATGATGCGGAGCCTGCTCTTTCATAACCTGCATAACGGGAAGTTTGAGGAGCGGGGAATGGAAGCCGGGGTGGCTTTGAATTTTGACGGCGAGTTGCAGGCTGGCATGGGTATCGCAGTTGGCGATTACGATAACGACGGCAGACTTGATCTCGCCAAGACTAACTTTTCAGGCGACCTGACTTCCCTTTACCATAACGAGGACGGCCGCTTCTTCAGTGATCTGTCACGCGAGGCCGGTCTCGGCAGTCGACAATTGCCGGGTTGGGGCATCACTATGGTGGACGTCGATGATGATGGCTGGCGCGATCTGGTGATAGCCAACGGGCACGTTTATCCGGAACTCGAAGGGAAGCAACTGGGCGACAGGTACTTGCTACCGACCGTGCTGTTTCACAATCGCGGCGACGGTAAGTTTGAGGACGTGACGGCCAGTGCGGGACCTGGACTTCAGCCACTCCGGCCAGCCCGTGGTTTAGCGGTAGGCGACTTGG
>CALMAV010000522.1:5349-14280 GCA_937859895.1 uncultured Bryobacterales bacterium
GCGATGGACGGCCTGAGATCGTGATCGTCAATATGAACGCAGCGCCAAGTGTGCTTAAGAACGATGGCGCGCACGGGCATTTTTTGAACGTGGCTCTGACGGGAACTCGCTCCAACCGAAGCGCTATTGGGGCACGCGTGACAATTACGGCAGGTGGCCAGAAGCAGATTGATGAGGTAATGAGCGGTAGTAGTTACTATTCGCAGAAATCGTTTGTTCTGCACTTCGGCTTGGGTTCGGCAACAAGCGTGGACTCGGTTGAAGTGCGCTGGCCAAATGGTGGGGTGCAGAAGTTAGGGAAGTGCGAGGCTGATCGCTCCCTGCGGATTGAGGAAGTGACTTCAATTGACGGAAAGTGAGCTCTCAGGGCGATTCCCAGTTAATGCCTGCTTTATCTTTTAACCTAGCAATGTCAGTGTTGTGATTCATCATAATATTCGCCCACCCGCGTAAGTCGCGATCAAGAGTTTCCATACGTGAATCTAAACGTGACTCAAGGTTTTTCACCCGTGTTGTGAGCGCATCGATTACGGGTAACGCTGTTCAAGGCAAACTCATTCCGGATTACGCCCACTAGGATCGCCGCTGTAGGGATTCCCGCTACAATAAGTTGATCACTGGTCATAGTCTGTATTTCTCCGTTGCGAACTCCTAAGTTACTCGACTAATAAGGTCGGCTAAGCTCGTCGCTTTTGAATCTTGGTGGCCACGGGCAAAGGCTGGTCCTACCGCTACAGCTTCGCGTCCTCCTTCGAACCAGGCGATGAACGAAGCTCCCGCGGCTC
The DNA here is from genome assembly GCA_937859895.1 of uncultured Bryobacterales bacterium. Lineage (GTDB taxonomy): Bacteria > Acidobacteriota > Terriglobia > Bryobacterales > Bryobacteraceae > Bog-105. The sequence goes on from CALMAV010000522.1 coordinate 6,135, forward strand.
CTGGTAGGCGCTGTCCGTTGATCCACGTGTAATAGGCGCCCATATCGGCATCGATTAATGAGCCTTGCGGGTCGAGTATCGTCTGATGCGGTGCGCCCGAGAGCATCTCCTGCATTGATTCTTCACGCTGCCGGGGCGCGTAGCAGGTGAGTAGCGTCAGCGGCTGGGCACGCCTGAGAACCTCGCGTGCGGCCCATTGCACGAACGTTGTGCTGAACAGCTGGGTTCCTGAGCCTTCGGTGAGCAGACTCACTTGAAAGCGGCTTAGTGCTTGGTTGTCGGCGCCGGAGGGGAAGCCGATCTGTTCCGGCGATAGCGCGGCCATCATCGTCCGAAGCGCTTCCGGACCGCCGCCCCCTGGCTGCATAGTCTGACGCATCTTGTTCACCAGACTCTTTCGAATTGGGTCCAGAGCCTGATACGAGACGTTCGATACGTCTGCCGGTAATGGGGCACTGGCGCCTCCGTCCACATACCAATGAGCAAATGACTGAGGGAGCTTGCGAGCTCGCGCTGTGACCGCATCCATCAGCACTGTTATTCCGTTCCCCGCTTCTACGTTGGAGAAGTAAGTGCCGTGCAGCCGTAGTTTGCGAAAGAGCCGATAGTTATTGTTCGTAACGCCCTGACCGAGCACGACCATTGTCAAACGCGGAAGTCCAGGCAGCTTGGGTGTACGTGCCAGGTTCAGCTTGTGTACATAGTCGACGGAGGCTGAGCGAAATGCCTCAATTTGATGGGTGGCCCATAAGTGCGCACTTAGCTGCTCAGAAAACTGCGCCGGTGCATTTACCCAGTCAACAGCAGCTAGCTCAGGCGAGAGACGAAGAGCGCGGAACGGCTGCATCTCCCCCTCGAACTGGCCGGTTGTGAGCCCCCGCAAGTATTGGAACTGGTGAGTGAGCTCGTCCTGTTCGGCAGGAAATTTCCAATCGAAGCCGATTACTTCGCGTAACAGTAGCGGGAGGAAGGCCAGCGGCAGGTGGCGGAGGAGATCGATCTGGTTGCTCGCGAGACGCTGGGCTTCAGGCGGGTAGCCGGCGAAATCTTTCGGCTGCAAGTCGCTGGGTCGAAGTGCAACGGTGGCCATTGCTACACCAGTTCCACCAGGGGCTTACCCTGTGATTGGCCGGTTGAGAATCGAAGCCGCGCACCCAACGTCGGTACCAGGTCAGTGGTCTCGACAGCGCGGTCCACGACAAAGTTCTGCCGGATGCCTGCGCCCAAAGCCATCATCCACGTGGTGCGTGAAAGCGCGTCGCCTGTGCGGTGATGCTGGAACCCATTGCCGCCCGCGGCTTCGTCCGAATCGCGACCAAAGTCGGGCATGATGAACATGGACGTTCTGCCTGCATACTCGGGATTGCTTCCGACCGCGTTCCACAAATCAGCGCAGAGGCGGTCTGAACGCTTGATCGCTTCTAGATACAACGAGTAACTGCCCGAGTGCGCGACATCGATATCGTGCAGCGTGACCCAAAGGAGGCTGGGCGCCAGCTGCTTCATCAGCTGCCGGGCGATGAATACCGAGAGCTCGTCAGGACTCGAAAGGCTGCGCGCGTGGGCGGTGAAATCAGCCACTGAGATCTTCAGGAGCTCCGCTATGTCGTGCAGACTGAGCCCGCTACCGCTAAGCTCCGGCGCATACAGTGGAGTCTCATAGTTATCCCGCAGCAGGTGTTCGTAAAGGGCAGAACCACCGGGCGAAAGTGCGGCTGCAAGCAGGCGCTTGGGCAGCACGACATTTGCTCCAAAGCCCGGACCGAAGTTGCGGTTGCCACTCTCGCCGATGCGATTGAAGCCATTGCTGGGCGCGACTACCCAAACGTCGTTCGCGGGTCGCTTCAGATCTTTGCGAAAGTACTCGAAGACGGTAGGATTGGTGGGCGGAACAGCGGCGAAGTTGTTAAATGTTTCGTAAGCGCCGGTCGCGAGGCTAGCCGTTGCGACATAGTGCCCCAGAATGCCGCGGTTCACCACTTGCGTGTAGAAGGTTGACTGCGGAATAAGCTCGCCCATCAGGTGCGGGATATTTTCCTGCCCATCAGGCATGAAGGTTTCTTCGTCACGCGCCCCGCCTCCGAAGGTGACCACAATCACCTTGGGGTTGCGTTGGGGCGTCACCGTTGAGCCAGTGCCGTAGCCAAACATTGCGCTCGACGCGGTAGTAGCGCCCAATGCCAGGCGTAGAAATTCTCGCCGGGAACGCGAGATGTCCGAGGCCATCGCTCGTTGACTATCTGCGTACGTAGCCGCAACGCCCTGACTGAAGCTTGCTCTCACTGTCGCTTTCCTACCGGCTTTCTTTCTATCCTTTATCCTATTCTCTCGTTAGACGATTTAATGGCGCTATTCCGGAAGGGAGGGCGTGCTGAGGAAGACCGTTGCGGTCTAGATTGCTCCGAGAGCTTTTGCCTCGAAGTAATGCTCGAGTGCCTGATTCAGGAAAGGTTTGACTCCATCGAAGTTGATGGCGGTGTGTCCCGGAAGGGGCGCCTGGAGCATGGATCGGACTTCGAAATCAAATTCCTTGAGAGCGGCTTGGGCGTGCAGGGTGCGAGTGCGGGCTTCGGCTACCTGTTCTCTCCGGGTATTTTCGGCTTCTTCGTGTTTTTGCCGTTCGAAGCCAATCTGCTCTTTGCGCTTTTCATTTCTGAGCTTGAGGAGGTCGGCCAGACACTTATGGAAGCCACGGTCGTGGGTGGTTTGGTAGCGGAACCAGAGGGCCAGGGCGTTGGGATCGTCCGTTCCTACCAGCGTCAAAGCCTGGTCCATGAAGGATTGAGCGCGGCGGCTGAGCCATTCGTGCTCAGCCATGCGATCGACCAGCAGTTGCTCGGTTAGCGTGGTTGGCTGGTGGTCTTCGCGCAGACCATCGCAGAGCGCTTTAAAGTCTTCTGAATTTTCAGAGGCGAGAATCGTGAACTCACCACGTAAGCCGTGCTGAAAGCGATTGCGCGAGGCGGTCGCTTTGCCTTCCGGAGTTTTAGGTCCGGTGGAGTGTTGTGCGTTATGTTGATTGGCTGTGATTTGCGCGCTGGTGGACATGGGTTTGGAAGCGTCTCCTGTGTCCATCGGCGCATACAGGGTGAACGGTTAGTGGAAGATTTTGGTTGTAGGTTGTTGGATTTGTTGGGTTGGTTTTTTCTATTCACTTTGTGATGAACGTTTCGCATTGCAAGAGCACACTTCGGTTGCTGGACGGCAGCCAGGTCCTGCAACACTGTCTCTTGTCAACCCTTGTGATTCTGTCAAGGGGCGTGAAAGCGAGCGCAATGATCAAAGTGCTTAGAAAATGAAGGCTCTGCTTAGTTAATGCTTTGCTTTCGGGCGGCCTTTATGGCGTGGAATAGCTGCACCAACACTGGATTGCCTTCTCTCATCTGGGATGAGGGGACGCCATAGGTGACCTCAATCTTCCGATTCACCCACCGGAACCAAACATTGCAAGCTTCTTCGTGAGGAAGGACGTCGCTATGCAATTCCGTTGGGTAATCGATTGCGTCTTCTCCGCAATAGGGTGCGAAGTCGGACAGCCAGCCTTCGTCCGTAATCATGATCTCGGAGCCATCCATGCTTAGGATGTCAGCGAAGAAACTATGGGCAATAGTATCGAGTTCGAAAACCTGATCTTGGTCTGCAAGTTCAAACTTTTTACCCATCAATCCATCTTTATCGCTCAAATTCAGGAGAGGACTTGTGGCAGTTCTTGCGATGTCCATCCTCGCATGTCTGGCAATAAGGCATCGCTGCACGGGAGAAGCGGCTGGGACAGTTTGGAACTGTTCAAGGTGATGTCACCCGAACGTGACATCCTCATGCTGGTTGAGAAACGGAGACAAGCAGCTTGCCTTGAGAACCACCTTGCTCCAACTGCGTTTGCGCTTTGCCAACCTGCTCTAGCGTGAAGCGCCCGGAGATGGTGAGGCTTACCTGGTGGTCGTCCAGCATTCTCGCGACTCGCTCCAGCTCTTCGCGGGTTGATTGTGCCATCGCAAAGCGGGCTCGCTGGCCGGGTGAGTGTGCAAGGGCGAGATTCGGTTGCCCCGCAGCCAGCACGAGCATGCCTTCCGGTTTCAAAGCAGCCCAGGATTCCTTCTCAGTCTCCCCACCTGCGAGGTCGAACACCAGATCCATCTGGCCGGAAAGCTCCTTACGTTGATCTGTGTTGTAGTCGATCGCTACGTCTGCGCCTAACTCTTGCAAAAACCGCTTGTTCTTGCCAGATGCAGTCGCGTACACGGTGGCCCCGAGCCGATGTGCGAACTGCACGGCGAAGTGACCGACTCCTCCGGATCCTCCCTGGATTAACACACGTTGACCGCGTTGCATTTCACCCTGAGTCATCAAACCATGCCAAGCTGTCATTGCTGCCAGAGGGATAGCACCGGCATCGGCGAGGGGAATGGATTTGGGCGGCGCCGCAATTTTGTCAGCGCGAAGGCATACGAACTGCGCGAAGGTGCCGCGGTCTGCTCCAGGGAAGCCGTAGACAGCATCTCCGGGCTTCCAGTCCGTGACACCCGTGCCCACCTCTTCCACATGGCCGCTGGCGTCGAAGCCGAGCAGCAAGGGTAGGCGCTCGGCCGGGAACAAGTGTGGCACTTCGCCGGCACGGCCTTTGACATCGACGGGGTTTACACTCGTTCCTGCAATCCGGATGAGTACTTCCCCAGCCGTCGGTACGGGCCGTTCGATCTCTTGCAGGCGAAACTGATCAACTCCTCCAAATTGAGGCAGGATCATCGCCTTCATCATCTTCGCTGTCTTGCTGCCTGAGTCCTGTGACATAGCTGAGTCCCTTTCCGGCGTCGTTTATAGCCGACATCTTTTAACGTAGAGGGAGAGGAGCGAACGAACAATGTGAGGACGTTCGCTTTTTTGTTGCGATCGTACGGAGATCTCATGGACCCACTCTCAGATGTGTTGTCTCTTCTTAAACCTGTGAACTACGCCTCGGGCGGCCTGACTGCCGGAGGAGACTGGCTGCTGGCCTTCCCCGAGCACCAAGGGGTCAAGTGTTACGCCATCGTGGAAGGTGAATGCCGGCTAGCTGTCCAGGGTATTCCGACCTCTGTTCATCTTCAGGGAGGGGACTGCGTGGTGCTCCCTCATGGAAGGCCGTTCCTGCTGGGAAGCGATCTGGGGCTGACACCGGTGGACGCACGGACGCTCAGCTCGACAAGGCGTTATAACGGCGTTATTTCGTGCGGCTCAGGGCAGGGGTTCTTCCTTGCTGGAGATCACTTCCTATTGGACGGTGATACCCGTATTCTTCTTGGCCTGCTTCCGCCGATCGTGCTGCTGCATGGTGACCGTGAGAAAGAGGCAATGCGCTGGCACATCGAACGCCTTGGGGAAGAGTTGCGTGCACCTAAGCCAGGCGGAGCAATCATTGCACAACAGATTGCTTACAGCATGCTGGTTCAGGTGCTTCGCCTGTACTTAGGGAACGTTCAGAACGGCGACGGTGTGGGCTGGCTGTTCGCACTTTCAGATAAACAGATCAACTTGGCGCTTGAGCTAATGCATGGTGACCCGGCCCACCGCTGGACAGTGCTGGAACTTGCAAAGGCCGCAGGGATGTCGCGCACAACAATCTTTGAGACCTTCAAGGCCAGGGCGGGGATACCACCGTTGGAGTACCTGACGCGCTGGCGCATGCGTCTTGCGGGAGAGCGGCTGCTGAACTCGCGCCAACGTGTTGGAGAGATTGCGCCCTCTGTGGGGTATGAGTCCGAGAGTGCTTTCAGTGCGGCCTTTAAGCGTGTGATGGGAAGTTCTCCGCGGTCGTACCTGCGTGCGCCGATCCCATGATCTTTAGCCGCGCGAGCACAGTCAGCGCGACTAAATTTCGATTACTACCAGACTTGACTCCTTCGTCTTTGTCTAATACCATCTGGTTATGAAACCGGGTGGTTATTCATACGCGACACAGCGTCGTCTGGACGCCACCTTCGCGGCACTCGCGGATCCTACCAGACGCGCCATTCTTGCCCGGCTCGCGTCAGGTGAGGCTTCGGTGAGTGAACTTGCCGAGCCGTTCGAGATGACTCAACCGGCGATATCGAAGCATCTTAGGGTGCTGGAACGCGCTGGTCTGATTTCACGCGATCGCGATGCGCAGCGGCGGCCCAGCCGACTTGTGGCTACCCCGCTCGCGGAAGCAAGCGAATGGCTAGAGCACTATCGCCGGTTCTGGGAGGCCTCCTTCCAACGCTTAGACCATTTGCTCATTGATATGAAAACGCCAGCAAAGAGAAAGAAACAGCCTCATCCAGGACGCTAAAGGAGCCCTTGTGTTCTATCCCGACAGCTTTGAAGTATCGACACCCAGTGACCATGAAATTCAGATCAGGCGTGATTTCCAGGCACCACGCCAGTTAGTTTTCGACGCCTTTACCAAACCGGAGTTGGTGAGGCGCTGGTTGCTCGGCCCGCCAGGTTGGACCATGCCGGTTTGCAACATTGATCTTCGGGTTCGTGGTGCTTATCGATATGTATGGGCTAAGGCCGGCGAGAAAGAGATGGCACTTGGCGGCATGTTTCGCGAAATTGCGGTGCCCATACGGCTTGTGGCCACAGAGAAGTTTGACGAATCCTGGTATCCAGGCGAGGCCTTGAATACAACTACTTTTGAGGAGCAAGGCGATGTTACTAAAGTGACAATTACAATGCTCTACGAATCGAAGGAAGCCCGCGACACGGCACGCAGATCCGGCATGGAGCGCGGCATAGCAGCAAGCTACACCCGGCTTGAGGAAGTGTTGTTGTCGGACGATGTGACAACAACGCATCTAATCGGCACGCCACAGATTACGGAGACAACCGCCCAACTAGCAGCGGTTATTCACCTCAGCATTTCAAGGAGTGAGATACGGTCCGCCATCGGTTCCGGTCTCAGCGAATTGATGGCAGCAGTCAAGGCTCAAGGTATCGGGCCTGCTGGATCTTGGTTTACGCATCATCTGAGCATGGACCCGGCGACCTTTGACTTCGAAATTTGCGTGCCTGTTACAGCACCGGTAGCCCCCGTAGGCCGATTGAAGTCAAAGACGTTCGAAGCAGTGCCTGTTGCCCGGGCGACCTATTGCGGAGATTATGTCCGCCTCGGTGAAGCCTGGCGTGAGTTCAAGGCCTGGATAGCGGCAAACGGGTACGCCGCAGGTCCAGATCTCTATGAGTGTTACCGAGTTGGGCCGGAGTCGAGTCCCAACCCCGCTGACTGGCGCACCGAACTTACCCAGCCACTACTGGCTGAGCATCAAACCCCGTGCATTTCGCCCGGCGTACAGGCCGGCCCTACGCCGGGATTGCTCTCTGTGTAGTAGTAGCCATGCCAGAGCAGGGGAGCACTTAAGGGTTCCCGGACCAGCGATCTCAAATCATCTGCGGGTGCTTGAACGCGCCGGTCTGAATTACGTGATCGCGACGCACAGTGGCGGCCTAGCTGCCTTGTGGCTACCCGGCTGGCGGAAGCAAGCGACTGGCTAGAGCACTATCGCCGGTCTGAGAGGCCGCTTTCCAACGGTTAGACCATTTGCTCACCGATTTGAAAGCGCCAGCAAAGAGAACGAAACGGGTTGATTTAGGAGGCTAAAGGGGCGCTTAAAATGTCTGCGCCTGCGCCGTTCCTTCCAGAATCTCCTGTTCCAAGCGACCATTCGTACTGACCGACTGGTTATAGTGATCCCAAAGGAAAATCCCCAGATATTGATGTATTGTCCGGCCATAGAAGAGATCGACCTTCATAAAGCAGCCATCCCGTTGCTGACGAAACCACATCGAACCACTGACGTGCCAGTTGGTGGTGGCCGACTCCCAATACCCACTACCACGATTCCACCTCCGCTTGTCTTCATAAGGCTGCCGCTGATTACCGGCAGTGGTGTACTGCTGCTTGATTTGTGGCCAGCCGGGATGATTCCCCGTCAAGTCTCGAAACGCGTCAAACCGTAGTGAGTAGCACTGAATATCATGACAGGACCGCCAGTCCTTACCTTTTAAGGGCCACACGAGAACCTCAATTCCCCGCATCTGGAGGTACGCTGTCGCAGCATTGTGAACCGTTTCGCAGGCAGTTGGAAACACACGGTAACCAATAGGATTGTTGAAATCGGAGTTAGGAGCACTTTGCTGGGCAAAT
>CALMAV010000522.1:14290-15994 GCA_937859895.1 uncultured Bryobacterales bacterium
ATCCAGATAAGCGCAAGGAAGGTCGTCAGAAAACGCAAGAACGTCATGCCAGTCAATGCCCTAGATTCACAGAAACAACCGCCCAATTAGCAGCGGTCATTCACCTTACGATTCCACAGATTGACATACGGTCTGCCATCGGTTCCGGTCTCACCGAACTGTTGACGGCTGATCCGCGATTGAGCTGATCACACCCCGTGCGTTTCGCTCGGCGTACAAGCCGGCCCTACGCCGGGATTGCTCTCTGTGTAGTAGTAGCCATGCCAGAGCAGGGGAGCACTTAAGGGTGTTCCGGACCACACTGTCAAGTGCACGCCATCGTCTGCGCTGCAGGAGCGGAAGAACTGATGCGTGCCGTCCTGCTGAAGATTTGCCTGCACGGCTGTGTTCTCAAGAAGAAAATTATTCGCCGGACCCACTACCGCGATCATCGGCACGAGTTTCTGGCTGGAGGGCATCTCGCTGGCTAAATGCAACTCGTAATTGGTCACGTTGGGGTCGACGTCTTTGGTAATCGGGCACGGGCTATCGGAGATGGCTCCAATCTGCGCCTCGGTGAAGGTCTGGGGCAAGTTGGGCATTACCAGCGTCACCGGGCTATTTAACGCGAGGTTGCCATTGCGGATGGCCAGACAGGTGCGCCCTGCCGTGGTGACTGCGATCCCTATCCGCGGAGTGAAAGCCGCTGCCAAAGCTGCAGGGTTCAAGCTGACCGAAGCGTTACCCGATTGCGTCGGCGTTCGTGCCGTGCAGCCGGCAAGGGTCATCAGGAGGAACGAAACAGCCCACTCTCTTCGCACGGAGCTATGGTAAGCCAACGCTGTTCTCAGTCAAAGGCTGCAGACGGCCAATGCGTACCGGCAGGTCGGTGGAGTGGTGCACAACCGGCTGACCTTGGGGGCGGGGCACTCCGGAGCACTCCACCAGATTCTGCTCAAGACGCAGCAGCCGGGCCATGCGGAGGGTCCAGGGCTCATGATGAATCTGGGCAAACAGTATCTGCCCTCGTCGTTGCGAGTAGAGGCGGTAGCGCGCTGTCAGGAAATTTTCCAGATGGGTGGATTGAATGGCCGGGCCGGGCTCCACGACAATATCTGTGAATCCAGTCCCCCATGGCCACTTGCGCCGGCTTCCATAGGTGACTTGCTCGCCGTCAGCAGTAACCCGCATGCTGGACCAGCGATAGGGCAGTCCATAGAACGCGCGCGCAGCCAGGACGCCCAGCAACCGGTCCGCTTCCAGAGTGAAGAACCAGACGGCACGCTCGCCGTCCGGTCCACGCACATAGGTACGTACGTTCGTTTCAGGAAATCACGAAATCCACGGCACGGGCGGGGAGAAGGGAAGTCGTAGTCCAGCCAGTACGAAGGGTGTCAGTCCCACCCAAGCCGAGCCGTCGAAGGTATCAACTTTCAGAGGCGCGGGTAACAGCGGCTGGATGCTTGCCGGATCGTATCGCCAGTGAATAAAGGTCAACCGTCGCCAGCGCTGCAGCATGACTGGCCGGGCAATCTCAAGCGAGGCGTAAGGGCTGATCAAATCCAATCCTCACCGTAGCGCAAGGAGACGAGCCGCTACCGTAGTAGAAGACATGCAGGTTACCTCGTCCAAAGAAATTCTTAAGAACAAGTTGTTCTCGGTGGTGGAAGAAGAAGCCCAGGACCCGAGCGGCTTCCACATCAAACGCGCCATTGTGCGCCACCC
>CALMAV010000523.1:0-453 GCA_937859895.1 uncultured Bryobacterales bacterium
ATACAAGGGCGGCCGGACGATAGCCATAGTCAGGCAGTTGCTCCAGGCTAGTTAAATCGTTATAGACCACAGTGCCAGGCGAGATGCGATGAATGAACGGCGCATTGCGGAAGCCAGCAAACGATAAAGCGTACGGCGCGGCTGGAGTACCGGAGGTGATGATCTCTCCTACAGGAATGCCCTGCCCGACCAGTTCGTCAACCAAATGCAACAATCGCCGATAGCCCGCGTGTGCTTCCGCCTCACGTTCTGCCGAAGAAGCAGCCTTAAGATGGCCGTCGTAATAGTGTAAGCCGCGAAACTGCGAGCCAACCAGTTCGGCGAGCGAGGAAACCAGCTGATTGGCGCCCTCGTGCAGTCCGGTCCGGTTCATACCAGTGTTGATATCAAGGAAAATACCGATATTTTTTCCGAGCCATGCTGTAGCCTGCGCCGCACTTTCGATCAAGACCG
>CALMAV010000523.1:463-1278 GCA_937859895.1 uncultured Bryobacterales bacterium
GGTATCAGGAAAGAGAGCAGCTGACTCCAGCACACTAGTTGCATTGGCTCCCATGATAGGAAAGGCGAGCAGTACATCAGGAAAGCCCGCTTCGCAAGCGACGTGCAGCTCAAGCGTAGTAGAGCATTTCAGGGTGCGGACACCTTGAGCTAGCAACATCTGAAGAACAGCTGGAATCTTCGCTGTTTTCATATGGGGACGCCAGCGGTCCGGATTGCCGTCGGCCATGGCGATGGTAGCGGCAATATTCCCTTCTACCAGGGCCGGGTAGATAAGCAGTGCCGGCGTAATGATTGCGTCTAGGCCGGCGATTGCATAGTCGTTAGGCTGGAGAAGCATTGGCGTTATTTTCGCAGACAATTGAAGGCGTTCTGTTTCTTCTTGTCAAAGATTGTGGTGACGGCTCGTCCATGGGATGAGACAGGAACAATTTCAGTAATGACAGACTTGCAAATTTATAGCGATGCGGCGATTTTGGGTGGGGTGGCCGGCATTCGAAGCATGTCTCCGCCAGCAATCATCAGCCATCTGGCTCAGGATGGGTCGCTGCCGGCGGACAACACGCCAATGCTCTGGCTATCGCACTCCGGTGTGGCGAAGACAACTGCCGCCCTGGCATTCGGAGAAATATTAGCCGATAAATTTCCAGTCGTGCCAAGTCGAACCGAGCCGGGCCCTTTACTCACTCGCGCTATCTCCGGCGCTATGGCAGGAGCAGCGCTCGCATCTGCACGCAAACGTCCAGTTCTCCTCGGTGCAGCCATCGGTGCCGGTACTGCCATCGCTGCTACCTTTGCGGTCACCAACTTCCGACG
>CALMAV010000523.1:1288-10406 GCA_937859895.1 uncultured Bryobacterales bacterium
GGCGTGCCCGATTTCGTCTTCGGCCTTGGGGAAGATGCACTTGTGATTGCCGCCGCGCTGCATGTTTTCTCTTCAGAACGCTCGGTGAAAAGCACCATTTAAGTATGGTCCGCTCTAAATGACGTGGCTGTCCGGCTTAGCGGGATTGCTGATCCTTGCAGCAGTAGCAAGCGATGCCTTTGAGGTAATGCTCCTACCCCGGCGTGTGCGCAGGCAGCTGCGCCCGGTACGCTACTTTTTTCGCCTTAGCTGGGCCGGTTGGTCTAAGATCGCCATTAAGATCAAAAAAGGCCGCCTACGTGACGGCTTTTTGAGCCTATATGGGCCTCTGTCCATGGTGCTGCTGCTATCAATCTGGTCAGCAGGCTTGATCTTTGGTTTTGGTCTTTTAACTTGGGCTGTACAGGCAGATCGAACGCGGTCGGTCTTCACCTCTCTTTACCTGAGCGGCGCTACATTCTTCACGCTCGGTTATGGTGACGTTGTTCCGAAAGATCCACTAGCCAAAGCTCTCGCAGTCATGGAATCCGGGTCAGGCATGGCTTTCATTGCCGTCACTATCGGATATTTGCCGGTTCTTTACCAGCTTTTCTCCAGACGAGAAGCGAACGTTATCCAGCTGGATGCACGTGCCGGGTCTCCCCCTGTGGCCTGTTCACTGCTCTGCCGGCATAGCGATGGCGAAGCACTCGATGACCTGACCATGCTGCTGAGAACTTGGGAGCAGTGGGCGGCTGAGCTGGTAGAGAGCCACCTTTCCTATCCCATGCTCAGCTACTACCGTTCACAGCACGATAACCAGAGTTGGCTAGCGGCTCTGACAGCGATTCTGGACAGCTGTGCATTGATCCTTACCGGGCTTAGCGGGGTCCGGACATTTCAGGCTCGCATGACGTTTGCTCTCGGAAGGTTGGCCGCGATTGAGCTATGCCGAGTTTTCCATATGAAGCCGCTTAACTCGCAAAATAACCGTCTTGATTCGGAATCGTTCCTAGCCTTGGAGGAACGCTTAAACAATTCAGACCTGACATTCAGCGAGCCGGAATCTGCTGAGGAACGATTGGCCTCGCTTCGGTCCACCTACGAACCGTTTGTGCATTCATTATCCAAGCACTTCATGCTGCCGCTTCCACCCTGGAGCCAGGAGGAAGACGAGTTGGATAACTGGCAGCGGAGCCGGGGTGGAAGCAGGGCGCGGCGAATACTCGATGCCGCGCCCGTGCAACCGGATTAGCTCGCCAAGAGTAGAATTTACTCCGGTTTGCGCTTGCGAGGGCGGCGCACCACCCCTGTCCCGGCAGCAGCACGCTTTCGAGGTGACGCAACCTTCCTCGGCTTTGGCGGTGGTGGGTTGGGCTCGAAGATGGTCGGTTGGCCTTCCACAATCGGCTGTGGCTCGTTGTCTTCCTCTTCCAGCAGTGGTTCGGGCTCAGGCTCGGGCAGGGCCGGCGGATAAAACTCTGCACCTAAGTGCACAATAATGCCGCGCTCCTCATCCGGCTGCGTACGAACAACCGTCTTGTCCTGCGCGTAGTTCAGAAACTCTGAAAATTGCTGAAAGCCATACTGGGCGAGGTTGAAGTTCGGAAACTCCGCTTGCATCCAGCCTTCCAGTTCCTCGGCCGTGGCTCCTTCTTCCAGCTCCATGCGATGCGTTTCCAGCATGTCGCGCAGTTGCGGCAATGCTTCTTCAGGGCGTGGCGCAACCTTCTCCGGACCGTGCGAACCGCCTCGACGCTCAATGATGTAGCGCCCACCTGAACCACTCACGTTTACAAAGTCAGCCTTCTTCAGACGTTCTACGAAGTCGGAGAAGCTGCCTGCCCCATAAGCGCGCTCGCTAAATGCGGGGTCAAGTTGCAGCATAGTACTTTTCAACAGACCGAGTTGCGGTTGTACGGCACGGCGCTCAAGTACTTGCAGCGCACGTTCCACCAGTGGCATGGACTGTTCAAGGTCCAGAGGAGCCGGGCGGGCAGTCCGTTCCTTGCGGTCTTTGTTTCGATCCGGGCGCTCACCACGATCAGGCCGTTCGGCGCGATCAGGCCGATCCCCACGATCCATCCGCTCCCGGCGATCAGGCATCGGTGTTGCAACAATCTGGTCGCCGTCGTCCAGCAGCGATTCATAGCTGACAAACTCGTGACAATTCTGTTGCAGGATGGTGCTGGTAAACGCCTTACCGCCCACCACGAAAACGGTCTTGCCGTACTCCTTCAACTTGTTTACCAGCGGAATAAAATCGCTGTCGCCGCTGACAATGGCAAACGCATTGACATTCGAGTGCGTGAAGGCCATCTCCAATGCGTCGAGAGCCAGATTGATATCAGCCCCGTTCTTGTCGCCCCGCGGGGACGGTATGCGCTGTACCATCTGCACGGCATTTTCCGCCATCTGTCTGGTCGCGCCTTCCTGCCGAGCCCAGTTGGCATATGCGAATTTGGCAACGATGTCGCCGCGCTCCTTCAACGAACCAAGGGGTAGCGACACGTCAAATTCGCGCCGTAGTGTCGATTTCACGCCAATCTCAATGTTGTCGTAATCGACGAACACGGCGATGTTCAGTCTGTCTTGCATCAATTTCCTTTTTCCTCCGCCGCGGTGCTTGTCGATTGCGGTAAGCATGGCGGATCTTCTCCCGGATTAAGCCCAGGTGGTTAGCTTCAACGATCCATCTGCACTAAGTGCATTCGGTAGTGTCGCGTCAACCATCATTTTCGGCATTTGCCGGATTGTTGTACCAATGGCCTGGATTGCCAAGATGAAATGGATCATCAGAACTTTCCGCTTCTTTCGTGACTTCACTACCGCAACTTGCGGCGAAGGCACGACTTGGAAGAGCCATAGTTACACTGTCCAGATTATAAAACGATTGGATAAGCAGAATGTTTGGAAGTTTTCTAATGCACTGAAAGCAAAGCGGTGCTGCTGGTGTTTCCTTTGCAATCCGGATTCGGCCTTTACTGGAGAAGAATGCCTAAGAACGCCGCAGGTTTAAGGATACGCGGTCCTGCATACTGCCTTAGTTCCAGCAGGTCTTTGTCTCCGGTTACTATATAATCTGAGCGCGATGCTTGGCTGCATTCGAGAATGAAATTGTCTTTAGGATCGCGTCTCAAAATATCGAGTTGGATGTGGGGAATGACTTGCTGGCTGATCGAAGTCAATATATTGCTCACTCCCGCCAGATCGTCATCGGGCCAGTGAAACTTACTTTGTAAGACGCGTTTGGTTTCCTCTAGAATTAGGGGCGAGAGCTGAAGTTGAAAAATATTTTGTGCGGCAAGCTCCAAGAGATTCCCTGGCAGTCCACCGAAGTTAAGTGTGCTCACATAAATATTGGAATCAAGTGTTACACGCAAAGCTATCGGGAGCGTTCCAGACGGTCCGCGTTAATTAGATCCACAACCTCATCTGGACTTATGCCGCTGGCCAGGCCGTGTTGCTTACCCTTGGCTACAATGGCCTGAAGTCGAGCGAGTCGTTGAACTTGCAAACCGGCAAGGACCGCTTCTGACGCCACTTGATCAACACTCTTTTGCTGCTGGGCGGCTTCCTCCTGTAACTGCAAATACACTTTGCTCTCGAAGTGGATGTTCCCTGCGTCACTGGACATAGATGGTTCCTTTTCACAGGATAGCTTCACATATAGAAACACGGACTTGGTACTGCTCCGCTGCCGCCTCACACCATGAACGAGAGCACGGTGGCAAGTCCTCTGGAAGGAGGTGAGTCACAATGAAGTAGGACCGCTTGCCAGAATTGCCACCAGAGTGAAGGCAACAAGACCGAGGGAGCGCATATGACAATTCAGATAAGTCAGCCGGAGCTCAAGGCGTTGATTCAAGAGCGGCTTGAAACTGGTGCTTTCCAGAACGTTGAGGAGGTTTTACTTCAAGCGCTCAGAGCTTCCGCGCTTGAGGGGAAAGCGGCACTGCCTTCGAATGCAAAGAATCTTGTAGAACTGTTTGCTGCTTCCCCGTTCGCCGGTCTTGACATGGACTTTGAACGCGACAGCGATACTGGTCGCGAGATCAAACTGTGACGAGGTATCTAGTTGATACCAACATCCCATCAGAACTGACCCGTCTGAGACCGGACGAACACGTGACCGCCTTCCTAGACGAGGCCGGGAAAGAAAACCTCTATCTCAGCATACTGACTTTGGGTGAAATCTGTAAAGGAATTGCCCAGCTTCCCGCCAGCAAACGTCGTAACGAATTGCAAGAGTGGCTGGATTCGATCCTTCGACCTTGGTTCGAAGGTCGTATTCTTCCGGTCACGGCCACCATCGCCGAGCGTTGGGGTCAGTTGGCTGCACAGGCCAAACATCACGGATTTCCCTTGTCTGTGATTGACGGACTCCTAGCCGCGACCGCTCTCAAGCAGGAGCTCACTCTTGTGACTCGCAACGTGAAGGATTTTGCCGGGCTCGGCCTTCACATCCTAAATCCTTGGGAGAGTGGAACCAAAGTCTTTCGCTAACCCGCTCCCCGGAAAGGTCATTACCCTGTCCGCTCCTCTTTGCTTGAGCGTTCCCTGTCGGCGTGTATCCGCAGGGCTGCTGCGTTGCCACTCGATTCCCGCATTCTTTAAGCGACATAACACCACTTCCCCCGACCACAGGCCTACACTATTGAAAAGCTCATCCCATGCCAGAAGAAACATTCAACGAACCCCGGATCGCCCTCAACCGAATCTATACACGAGCAGGTGACACGGGACAGACTCAGCTGGTAGGTGGCCAGCGTGTGCCGAAGCATGTGCTTCGCATTGAGTGCTATGGGACCGTGGACGAGCTCAATTCGTTTGTCGGCATTGCGCGCGTGACGTCGCAGGGACTCGCTTCGGCGTACCTGAAGCTGCATGCATTTGCGGCTGTTCTCAAACGTGTCCAGCACGAGCTGTTCAATCTCGGATCGATTCTAGCTACCTTACCGGCCGACGTTCAACCCCATCAGGCACGCATCACCCAGGGCGACATAGATCAATTAGAGCGCGAGATCGATTCAGCTAATGAGGAACTGCAGCCGCTGCGGTCTTTCGTGCTTCCGGGCAGCAGCCGTTTAGATGCTGAACTGCATGTTTGCCGTACCGTGTGCCGTCGTGCGGAACGCCTGCTGGTTCTGTTAGCTGAAGACGAAGAAGTGCCAGCCGAGGCGGTTCAGTATCTCAATCGCTTGAGCGACGCTCTCTTTGTCTGGAGCCGTTGGGCGAACCACGTGGTAGGTGCGCCGGAGACACTGTGGGAACCAAACGCTGCGGCCAGCGCCCATCCTCATGACTGATTCGGCACTACCCAGCCCGAGTCAATCGACCGCTTCCGCTTCAGACAGCTGGAGTGCGATGCTGGCCGGCTTCCTCGGTTGGACACTCGACGCATTCGACTTCTTCCTCGTTATCTATTGCCTGACTGCCATCGGCAAAGACTTCGGCAAGTCCGACATAGCCATGTCGCTGGCAATAACACTAACTCTGGCGTTCCGTCCGGTGGGCGCTTTTATATTTGGCATGCTCGCAGATCGCTATGGCAGACGCCTGCCTCTGATGATCGATCTGGTCTTCTACTCGATTGTGGAAGTGGCCACTGGCTTTGCCCCAAATTTCACAACCTTCCTGATCCTGAGAGCGTTGTTTGGTATCGGTATGGGCGGCGAATGGGGCGTGGGCGCTTCGCTCGCGATGGAGAAAGTGCCTGCGAAGTGGCGCGGCGTTCTATCGGGTCTGCTGCAGCAGGGTTACGCTCTCGGCAACTTGTTGGCTGTACTCTGTTTCTTGTTCTTATTTGAACGATGGGGCTGGCGTCCACTGTTCTTCCTTGGCGGTCTGCCGGCACTTCTGGCCTTATTTGTTCGGGTCCGCGTGAAAGAATCTGAGGTCTGGCAAAAGTCCAAAGAAGAAAGTTGGAGCGGCATCGGTCGCAGTTTTGTGGGGCACTGGAAAATCTTTCTCTATCTAGTCCTGTTAATGACGGGCATGAATCTTTCCTCGCACGGCACGCAGGACATGTACCCTACTTTCCTCCAGCGCTTCTGGCATATGAGCGTTCACGATCGGTCACTGGTTTCAGCTATCTCTATGGTTGGAGCAATTTTGGGCGGCATCCTGGTCGGCTTCATCTCAGACCGAATTGGAAGGCGACGCGCCATCGTGCTTTCGCTTTTGTGTGCGGTGCTGGTAGCTCCGCTCTGGGCCTATGCACCCAATATTGCGTTGCTTATTTCCGGCGCTTTTCTCATTCAGTTTTTTGTACAAGGGGCCTGGGGAGTGATCCCCGCGCACCTGAGCGAACTGTCGCCAAGCAAGATCCGCGGCCTGCTACCCGGCTTCGCCTACCAATGCGGTGTCTTACTGGCAGGCTCAGTCACAACGGTCGAAGCAGCCTTGGCTGAGCACATTAGCTATGCCCGAGCTATGGCAGCTACCGGCATTTCAGTATTCTTGTTTACCGCGGTTGTAGCGGGACTCGGCAAAGAGCGCAAAGGAGTCGACTTAGCTGAATAATTGGGTCATACGTTAATGCCCACCTGCCAGAGCGCAAAGCCAAGTGCTTGCCGCAAGTAGAGCCAGCTACGCTCTTGCGGGCTAAGAGCAGTTCCGCCGGGCCGTGGCGAGCCGTACACTTGAACGTTCCGATTCTGCAGCAGCCGCTTAACGCGATAAATATGATAGCCATCGCTGACCACGATGCACGAATGCAAGTTCTCCCGCTGCATGATCTCGACAGCCGCATCAAGGCTTTGGGCCGTAGTAGCGCCGGCGGGCTCAACCAGGATCGCTTCCGACGGAACGCCCTGCTGAACCAGATAGGCGCGGCCCACTTCGCCTTCGGTGTAAACGGGATCCCCGCCTGCTCCGCCGGTGGTCAACACATACCGCGCTAAACCACGCTGATAAAGCGTCAACGCATGGTCTAGGCGGGCACGCAAAACTGGCGAGGGTCGACCCCGGTACTCGGCCGCACCCAGCACGATGATCACGTCCGCCTGCTGTGCTTCCTCTACCGTGGATTGCTCTCGAATCTGTTCGGCCAAAAAGAGCAGGTAGCCTCCCAGCAGAACCGGAAGCAAGATAGATATTGTTCCGGCAATCCTCTTCATGCGGCTTCAGCAAGACCTTTTCGTATGGTGATAAGGACCAGTTTACGCCGATGAAAGCTCCCCTTACTGTTCGCCATGCAACTTACCAGTCCGCAAAATCCGATTCTTAAGAGCATTCGGCGAGCCGCAGGGGAAGGACGGCCGACCCCGGACGGCTTAGTGGTAATCGAAGGGCCACACTTGTTGGAAGAAGCTTCGCGGAGCCCTTGGCAGGTAGAACGGATTTTCTGCACCGCTGAAGCGGGAGAGCGGTTTGCTCAGATTATCGAGTTGTCACGGGCCGAAGTCATCCAAGTTTCCGCGCGCGCCCTCAGCGGTGCTGCCTCCACGGAGTCTAGTCAGCAGATCCTGGCCCTGGTGCGTCCGCGTATCTGGTCGTGGCCAGATTTGTTGCGTGGTCATTCGCTCGTGGTGGTTCTTGATGCGATTCAAGACGCGGGTAATGCCGGAACAATTGTTCGATCGGCTGAGGCGTTCGGAGCCTCAGGAGTGGTGCTGCTGACAGGAACGTGCCGGGCTTCGAACGGCAAATTTCTGCGGGCCTCGGCTGGATCTGCCTTTCGTCAACCTTTTTTGGAAAACATCTCTTCCCATCAGTTCCTGCGGTTGACAAAGGAAAGCTCACTGAAGGTGTACAGTCTGGCAATGGAGGGAGGAACTCATCTGTCGAAGGCTGACTTTGGCAGTCGAGCCGCTCTAGCAGTGGGGAACGAAGGATCGGGTGTCTCGCCTGCGCTACTTCAGTCTTCGCAAGCCATCACCATTCCTACCTTGCAGGTGGAGTCGCTCAATGCCGCCGTGGCATGCTCGGTTGCACTCTATGAAGCCGCAAAGCAAAGGCGGGGAGCATGAGCCTATTTGAATCCATTCCGTCAGGGCTTGGGCAAGATTTGGACGGAAGTGAAGATCGTCCCCTCGCCGAGCGCATGCGCCCGCGAACGCTGGACGAATACATTGGTCAGGAGCACCTCCTAGGCCCTGGTAAACCGCTCCAAGCACAGATCGCTAGTGGCCGGCTGACTTCGCTCATCCTCTGGGGGCCGCCCGGCTCCGGCAAGACGACGCTGGCTTCGCTGATTGCCGGCGCGAGCCATGCGGACTTCATACCATTCAGCGCCGTTCTTAGCGGGATCAAAGAAATCAAAGCCGTGATGGTCGATGCTGAGAAAGCCAAGCGAATCGGCAGGCGCACGGTCTTGTTTGTGGACGAGATCCATCGCTTCAACAAAGCGCAGCAGGACGCGTTTCTCCCGTATGTTGAGCGCGGAGACGTGGTGCTAATTGGGGCAACCACGGAGAATCCATCTTTCGAGATCGTCTCGGCACTACTGTCGCGCACCAAAGTCTATTCGCTTCACGCACTGAGCATTCCTGAGATCCTGACCTTGCTAAAACGTGCCATAGAGCTGCCGGGCCGTGGCTTAGGTCATCTCCACCTACAAGTCGCGGACGAATTGCTGGAAGAGCTGGCAACGTTCTGTAACGGCGATGCACGATCCGCCATGAACACGCTGGAAGTAGCAGGAAGCCTCGCCGGTGGTGGAACTATTGACCGCGATGTACTTGCCAGCGCAGCGCAACGGAAGATTTTACTCTACGACAAAGGCGGTGAGGAGCACTTCAACCTCATCTCGGCACTGCACAAATCGGTGCGCTCAAGCGACCCGGACGCCGCCCTCTATTGGCTGACTCGCATGATGAAGGCAGGCGAAGACAGGCTCTATCTGGTCCGACGCCTGGTGCGTATGGCAATTGAGGATATCGGTCTGGCCGACCCGCGCGCTGTGGAACAGGCCATCGCGTGCCAGCAGACCGTGCACTTCTTAGGCGTACCGGAAGGTGACCTGGCTCTGGTGCAGTTAACAATTTATCTAGCACTGGCTCCGAAATCCGATACGTCTTACAGAGCATTTAGCGAGGTAAGCCGCCTGATAGACAGCACGCCAGCCGCGCCGGTTCCCTTTCAGCTCCGAAATGCCCCAACAAAGCTGATGAAAGACATGGGGTACGCGCAGGGC
>CALMAV010000524.1 GCA_937859895.1 uncultured Bryobacterales bacterium
CCTGAAAGCAGCAAAGGCAGCCCTGGAAATCCCGGTATTCGGCAAAGTCGTGATGCCGGGGCTGGTTGACGCGGCTATTTACCTGAGCCTGCGTCGCTCGCAAAATTTGCAGCGATTGAAGCGTGTGGCTGACTTCCACGACGACAGCCTGACTCTGCTTCGCTCTTGCCTGCAGCATGGCACCGTTACTACAGACATAAAGGCGAGTGCCGATGGCCGTGATTTTCATTCGGACATTGCGGTTATTCGGAAGCTGGTCCGAATTGGCGATAATCCCGTGCGCATGATTCGAACCTGGCGAATTGGCCATGACGAGAGTTTCCCGGAGCCGGTGAATCCAGAAGAGTGCCGAATCACCTTCGACACGTTAGTCCGGCGCAAGTTCATCGACGGGATCTTATTAACACCTACTTCGGAGAGTAATTTCGACCGCGATCTAGTGATTGCTGCCCAGGAGGCCGGGGTAGCGGTCAAACTCCGCTGGAACGGGCAGGATCATTCCATCTTCTGTAAGCTCCTGGAACGGCTTCGTCCGCAAACCGTCACCTTCGCTCAAACTCCTAACAAGCTCGCGGTTAACGCTGTTGCGAAGACGGACGCGATTACTGTTTTAGCGGCGGGCAAGCAGGTATTCGAAGGTTCGAAAGGCACATGCGGGCGCGAACTGATTGACGCCGGCGCGGCGGTTGCGCTCTGCAGTGGCTACGACTCGACTTTCGTTGCCAGCTCCAGCATGCAAATGGCAATTGCCCTGGCTGTGGCCCGGCTTGGTTTCACCCCCGAAGAGGCTTTTACCGCTGCGACAATCAATGCGGCCTACGCGTCTGGATGTGGTGACTCAACGGGCAGCCTGGAAGCAGGAAAGCAGGCCGACGCTCTAGTCCTGAACATCAGCGACTACCGCGAGTTACCTCTTCAATTTGGAATCAACCACGTCGCAATGGTTTTCCGCCAGGGCAACATTGTTTTAAATAGAACCCGATGGAGAGCGCCGACTGAACCACAAGCTATTCGAGTGCGTACCCAACTTCGCTGACGGTCGCAACTCAGACACGATTCGCGCCCTTGTAGCCGCTATCGCTTCGGTGTCGGGTTCAAGCGTTCTGCATGTAACAAGCGATGAGGATCACAATCGCACCGTGATCACTTACGCGGGGACTGCGGACGCCGTGGAGGAGAGTGCTGTTCGGGCAGCGCAGATCGCTTGTGAACGCATCGACCTAAGCAAGACCTGCGGCGTTCATCCCCGCTTGGGAGCAATGGACGTGCTGCCCTTTGTTCCTTTGGAGGGCGCTTCGCTGATCGATTGCGTCGAACTAGCTCACCGGACTGGCCAACGCTTATGGCATGAGCTCTCCCTTCCTGTCTATTTTTATGAAGCGGCAGCCTTGCGCCCTGAACGAAGGAAGCTGGAGGATGTTCGTCGCGGTGAATTTGAGGGGCGAAGCATCGCCGTTCTGAGCGATCCTGGCGCGCAACCCGACGTAGGCGGCCCGGCGCTTCACCCCACTGCCGGAGCGGCTATCGTCGGAGCCCGTCCATTTCTGATTGCTTACAACATTAACCTGCAAACAAATGACTTGTCTGTTGCGAAAGCAATTGCCCGTGCCATACGCACCAGCAGCGGCGGCTTACCCAGTGTCAAGGCGCTCGGGCTGCCACTTACCTCGCGCAATCTGGTGCAAGTGTCCATGAATTTGACTGACTTCGAGATTACGCCCATGCAGGTGGCCTACGCCGAAGTCGAACGGCTTGCTTCGCAGTACGGTGTGTCGATAGAAGAGAGCGAGCTGATTGGTCTGGCACCACGAAGGGCGCTGAACTCGACGGTGGCAAGCGCTATCAAGCTGAGGGATTTTGCAGACAACCGGATTATTGAGCATTACTTGGGCCCGCTAAGCAAATGAGCCGAGGACCGCAACCATTTACATCTGGTGGGACCGAACGGGTAAATGCGTCACGTACCAGAGCAAAGTGCATTCAAGGCGGGGAGTTGCTGTGGCAAGACTTTCACAAAGGAAAGCCGTTCGCAGCCAGCGGTATCTGAAGAGACCGTCAGGGCCGTTGGAATTCTGGCGTTTCTCGTCTTGTACTAGCGGCACCGTCTTCATAAACTGATGACTCGGTGGGCGCCTCTATGACCTTGCCAGGTTCGCTTTCTTGCGAGCTCCACCTGTGACTAGCATGGAAAAACCGCATCGTGCGAAATGGAGATACAACTTAACCTAAAATGCTCACGGAGATTCCGAGACTACTTGCAGTATTTAACTTCTTAGTTTTAAGCTGCCAAGCAGCGGGCAATAATTCGGAC
>CALMAV010000525.1 GCA_937859895.1 uncultured Bryobacterales bacterium
AGCCACTCAGGGCCCCCGCCGTTTGCTCTCCAAAGACCCGGGCACATTCGTACTCTTTGCAGACAGCGGTGAAAGCTTCAGGTGCGCTCTCTGTGTTTGAATTAGTCAGTATCGCCACTGGCCCCGGAAAGCGACGAGCCCCGAAAGCGCTTGTGTCCGTCACCATCTGATAAGTACTTCCTAGACGTGGAACTTCACTGAAGAGCCGCTTGCCGCCGCCAAGAAGAGATCCAGCAAGGAAGTTAGTCACTTCTGAATCTCCGCCAACACAACTCCTAAGATCAAGAATCAGTCCGCGTGAGCGACACACCGCCTCCCAAAGATGCTGGAGCCGTTTGCCCGGTAGATCACTTGATTGAAGGGTGAATAGCCGAAGATGAGCGATGTCGGCTCCAGGATGTTCGAGCACCGCAGTCTCAAAACCTGTTGGTCTGGTCACTCGCTGGGCCTTGACGACAGCGGTCACGCCGCGACGTCTTACCTGCACTTCCGCTACAGATCCAGGTGGACCGAAATCGGGATTCCCATATACTTCTTCGAGTCTCGCAAGTGTCAGCGGTCGCAGCTTGTTTGCTTCAACTTCGTCAACGGACAAAATCTCATCCCCGAATTGGAACTGCTTTATAACTTGCGGATTTTTGGACGTCAACTCGTAACGGACGAACACTCTGCTACCCAAGATGTCGAAGCAAAACGGAAGCATGTTTTCATGCATGTCCCACTCCTCACGCGAGTAGAGGGAAACATGAGAGTTGTGCAACCGGCTTAGCATTTCGCGGAGCACTATCAATAATTGCTGACGTGAGGTGCATGCTTGAACTCGCGGCTTGAACTCAAGATACATTTGCGGCCAATGAACTCCTCGCGTGCTCGAATCATAGAATTCATCCCGCACACCCGTCCAGACTGCATCGAAAACCCGCAAGCTGAGTGCGGAGTCGATCGCCTGTCCGAAGAGAAACGGCTTCAGACAAGCACTTGATAAGAGAGATCGTCGCGAGAGCAAGGTTTGCTTTGACACGCATTGACACTATAGGACGTTCTCAGTTCAGGAGGTTGCTTCGGAGGTGTGCGGCCCGCAAACAGGCTTGCTACGGTGTACGCCCAGCAGCTATTCAACTCAACCCTGGGGCTGCGGCAGCGTTGCGATTAGCCGCCAGTCTGCCAGCGCAGCTCTTCGATGCGGGTCCGCATCTTGCTTGTACTCCGGGCTCTCCACAACACCACGAAAGGCAGCAAAGTTGGGGTATTCGACGAGCACAATATCGTCCCATTGCTCCTCCGCAGGCCCGACAAGCCTAGCCAGCACAGCGCCTATAAATATCAGCTTGAAATTCTTCGTAGTCTCCGAGCGCGCCGCGATCTCTGCAAACGCCGGAACGTACCGCTGGTAGTAAGCCTCCCGTCCGGAGCAAGAGGCAAACTCAGTTTGGCCGCCATAATCAGCCTGCTCTCTGTAACGGAGCAGGTTCAGCATGACAAAAGGCGTGTTCTCCCGTATAACTTCAGAAGCAGCCGAGATACTCTGGGGATCTAATTCAGTGGTTATCATATTCCTTCTTTCTTTTAAATTGCCGATCTTCGAATGCGGCCAACGTTCACCTTGAAGCGGCGGCAGCTTGCCAATGCTCCTCCAGAGCTTGCGCTACTTCAACGGGCTTTTGAAGGAGGAACCAATGTCCAGCGTTAAGCTTCAGCACCCGCCGCGCTCTGGTTTCTCGTCCCAGGCGATCTGCAAACTCCACCGGGCAAGCTTCGTCCGCGATACCCCAGAAAACAAGACCGGGAGAAGTGATATTTGCTAACCCCGGCTCCCATTCGCTTCCGACGTGAACCGCAGATCGATACAGCCGAAGAATGGAGTCTTTCATTCTGTTATCCATCTGAACCGCAGCTTCAACCGCAAGAGCAGGAGGTACACCGAGCTGCTCAAGGCGCTGGCTGAACTGCTCGGAGTCCAGCTTCGCCATCCACTCCTCTCCAGCCCCGGGAGTTTGAAAGATCTTTGCCAGCTCGTGCCACTCATAATCCTTGCTGACCGGTCCACCGCCCGCTGCCCAGGTCCGAACCAGGTCAGGCCGCAGTGAGGCGACGCGGACAGTCAGGAGACAGCCCCAGTCGTGGCCAACCAAGTCGACAGGTTCGGACTGCTGCTCGAGCTGCCCAATGATCCAATTGACATACTCCTCTTTAGTTGCTTTGAAGCCGTCTGGAACGGCGCTATCAAAGCCTGGAAGAGCAAGGGTAATGACATCGGATCGAGATAAGCGTGGAAGCACTTCCTCCCAAACTCGATAAGTATCCGGAACACCATGTATAAAAACAGCAGGCATCGATTCCTTGAGCCATATTGACAGTTTATTGTTATGTTGTCAATACGTTATTTCGTCAGACGCTCCTGTAGTGTAATCCGGACATAATGGTGACTATGCATGGCATTGAAGCAGACAGCGACTGAAACAAGCCTTCGGAGAGACCGCATCATCACCGCCGCGACGGACGTATTTCTTCGCTACGGTCACGCGCGCACAACCATGGGTGATGTCGCGGAAGAAGCTGGCATCTCCCGGCCCTCCCTCTACCTCGTGTTTCCACGCAAGGAGGATATCTTTGCTGCCGTCATTGAACGCATGACTCACGACACGCTACAGCGATACCGTGAGAACCTGCCCAAATTGAAAAGCCTGGGGAAAAAACTACACTTCTGCTGCGAGCAGTGGGCCGGGCACGGTTACGATCTGACCAAAGCGCATCCAGATGCCAGAGACGTCTTCAATCTGGCATTCCCTCCAGTAAGAGAAATGTACGGGGCTCTCGAGGCGTTCCTGGCCGACCTTCTTCGCGATGCAGTCGCTTCCTCGAAGCTAAAAACTAGACCAGAAGAACTGGTCCGCATCCTGCTTTTTGGAATGCGCGGCTTCAAAGACATTGCCGAGGACGGAGCGCACATGCGCCGTCTAATCGCATTGCAAGTAGACGTAGTCTTAGGGGCGATAGGCGCTAACAAGTAGTTCAAGAGTCACGGTCCAATGGATTCGATGGTGCCTGCCAATCCTTATCTGTCACACATTGTCAGCAAACCCGGTGTTCGTTCCGGGCGGCCCTGTGTCAGAGACACCCGAATTACAGTGCAGGAGGTTCTGCAATGGCTGGCAGCCGGTGCTACAGAAAGCGAGATCCTAAACGACTATCCGTATCTCAACAGTGACGACTTTAAGGCAGTATTTGCTTTCGCAGCACAGTGCCAGGATGCTCAAACCGTATCTCTGTGAAGCTGCTATTTGACGCTAACCTCTCGCCTAAACTAATCCAGCCACTCGCCGCTCTGTTTCCGGGATCAACTCACTTGTTTAGAATCCCGCTTCCCCGGAATACTGACGACATTGATATCTGGCTTATGCCAAGGAAAACGGGTTCGATATCGTCACCACAGACGGCGATGATTTCCCGCCACTAGTCAAGACGCTGAGAGCGCCGCGTAACGTGATTGTGTTGGAGAGTTGGCGGTACCCGACTAAAGTTGCTTTGGAACTAATACAACGCAACGCGATGGCAATCACTGAGCTATCTCAAAGTAACCACGGCTTACTAACGCTACGGGCTTAGGCAGATTCGAACGACAATCCCTCTTTTTTAGACAAAAAAGATTCGCCAAGTGGTAACCACCAAAGCATGGGTGACCATCGGAACGCGAACGCTCCGGCTCTTCACATAGGCCATTCCGCAGAAGACTCCAAGCAGTGTCCCAACCAGCGCTCGCCGCCAATTCGGGAAGGCGTGAAACCAGAGATGCGCTGTGCCGAACAGAATCGCAGAAACCACAACAGCAGCCACGGGGGACGAACTCGCATTCAAAACTGCTCGCGCAATCACACCTCGAAACAGCAACTCTTCTCCCAGCGCCACCACCCAGAGAATTCCAAAGAAAGTTCCTACGGTAATACCGGCGATCACCAATGGCTCTTTATGGAGCGGCGCCCAATGCACGTCCTGCAGTCCCAGTGCCAGAACCGCAATTGGCACAATAGCGACCAGGTACCACAGCACACCCGCTTTCCATTCGTGCATCGCTGGCCACAGCCCAAAGGAGCCAGGATCCCAGCGCCGCAATCCCAGTAGCGCGAAGATTCCGACTCGCAGCCACATCACATGCCCCAGCACATCAACGTGAATCGTAGGATCAGGAGACTGATAGATCCGCACGAAAACACGCGCCACAATCGGCGCTGCGGCCACGACAAGAAAACCGAGATCGTAAAGGAGACGACGGGGCAGCACGGCCTGCCAAACAGACAGCACCGCCGTTAAACCAAGCAGAAGGTAGAAAGCACGGGCGCGAAAGGTTCCGGTTGCCAAACTGAAAACCAGATACGGAAGGACGGCACTGCCCCAGAGAGCCAATGCCTCTGTTCGCGGCGATCCAGTACGCACCAGCGCCTCCCGCACGCTGCGAAAGGTTGCTGTTAAATAAAACAGAGCTTCTAATAGGAAGGCAGGCAGAACCGCCGTTGAAATCCATGGGTCAGTCGGATGCTGCTGGCCATAGACAACTGCTGCAATCGATAACGCGATGAAGACCAGAATGCATGTAATCCAAAATGGCCGGAAGGCACGCAACACCGCCCTCATCGTAGCATCGGTTTTGCTATCGGCTGTCTACGTGATGCAAGCGGCTGACCCGCCCTCGGGACTCCTCCGTCGGATCGCTGAGGCCGAGACCAAGAGTGCTGCGGCGCGAGCCAACTATACCTATCGCCAGTCGCTCACCATTCAAGAATTCAATAACGCAGGCGTTACGGCAGGCCAATATCATGAAGTGCGTGACATCACATTCTCTCCCAATCGCGTCCGGTATGAGCAAGTTGTCGAGCAACCGCAAAACACGCTTACCCGCATTAAACTGACTCCGGAAGACTTCGCTGACCTGCGCGATATTCAGCCTTACCTGCTGACTTCCGACCAAGTCTCACTCTACGAAGGCAAGTACAAAGGCGAAGAGACCATGGACGGCGAACGCTGCTTCGTCGAGTATGTGCGGCCGCGCCAAATCCTTTCGGGCCAGCGCTTCTTCGAAGGCACGCTTTGGGTACGGCAATCGGATCTGGCAGTGATAAGAACCGAAGGTCAGGCCGTTCCACAGATCGAAACGCTACGCCAACAGAATCTGTTCCCACACTTCACCACGCTGCGCCGGCCTATCGACGGCCAGTGGGTGTTCCCAGTGGAAACGTATGCCGACGACACCTTGTTCTTCCGTGCGCGACCTCAGCGTATCCGCATCATTGTTCGTTACTTGAACTACCAGCACTTCGGAACCGAGTCGTCGGTAAAGTTCGGCGAGCAACCGCAGCCATCGCCTCCGCAGCACTAACTCCCGCGTGTCTCGAGAGCCGCCAGATCAGCAGGTGTATCGATGTCTACAGCAGCTTCCGGCAGCGGGAATCGATGCACCGC
>CALMAV010000526.1 GCA_937859895.1 uncultured Bryobacterales bacterium
CTGCTCATCTATGGCTTGGCTTCAAACGCCGAGAACCTAAGCAAGCGCTTACCTAATCTCCAGACTCCCCGGAGCTTCGAGTTTGAGCAAATGTCGTTTGCCAGTCTCTTCAACTCTTATTTCGTCCGGCTTGTGGCGGCTGTTTTCTTGCTCGGGCTTGCGGCTCATTACTACTTGGCCCGGTACGACATGCTGCTGGATGACCACGGCAGTTTCCTCGTCGGGATCAATTGGGTTGCTGACCACATTGAGCTTCCTCTCCAGTGGCTGATGATTTTCGCAGCTGTTCTGGCGGCGTTGTTGGTGCTGCTCCGCCGGGCTAAATTCGCCTTGCTGCTGCTGCTTATTCTGCCAGTGCGATACATACTTCCCTCGCTGATCTCTAGCGTGTACGTGCGACCGAATGAGCTTGCTTTGGAGAGGCCATACATTCACGACCACATTGAGGCAACACGGTCCGCTTACGCGTTAGATACCAACGCCAAGGAAGAGACATTGCAGCCACAAGCTGAGGTGCCACTCGATTATTCCAAGCACAAAGCATTACTCGATAACGTCCGGCTCTGGGATTGGCGAGCTTTCCACGACACGGTGTCGCAGATTCAGCCGCTCCGGCCTTACAGTTACAGAGATACTGACGTGGATCGGTATGACATTGACGGTCAGATGCGACAGGTGCTGGTCGCCCCTCGTGAACTCGACATTCGACAAATCGGTGAGGCCCGCAGTCGCTGGATTAATCCTCACCTGATTTACACCCACGGCTATGGCATCGTAATGGCGGAGGCGAAGCGCATTACTGCCGATGGTCTCCCCTACCTTTTTATTGAAGATGCGCCGCCGGTTGTGCACACCAAGAGTCTGCAACTCACTAAACCTGAAATTTACTACGGTGAGGTAGCGCACGAACCGGTTTTCGTAGATACCAGCCAGCAAGAATTCAACTACCCGTCTGGTTCACAACAAGCTGTCAGCACGACGTACAGCGGTACGGGGGGCTTTCTTGTGTCGCCTCTGATGCGACTGGCGGCAGCAGTCCACTACAGTGACCTCAATATGCTGATCACTAACTACATCAACGGGCATAGCCGCATGATGATCCGCCGTGCGGTTCCAGATCGATTGAGTGCACTGGCAGGGTTCGTTAATTGGGATTCAGATCCATATCTGGTGGTGACGAAAGCCGGCAGGCTTGTTTGGATCAATGATGGCTACATGACGTCCGATTCCCATCCTTATTCCCGCGAATTGGACATCGGCACCGGTCAATCGGTTAATTACATTCGCAACTCAGTAAAGGCGACCGTGGATGCCTACACTGGCGAAACAAATCTATATGTATTTGATCCGAATGACATTCTTATTCAGGCGTATTGGAAGCTCTTTCCAGAGCTGTTCAAGCCCGCTTCTGCAATGCCTGCTGACATACGTGCGCATGCGCGTTATCCGGAGACACTGTTCAGCGCCCAAGCCGAGATTTATCGGACGTTTCATATGCGAGACGCGGACAGTTTTTACAACCGCGCGGATCTATGGGACTTGGCACGCACCGGAAGCCGTAGCGGCGACAATAGCTCGAGTGCCTTTGCGCCGACGTATGTCGTTGCGACATTGCCAGGCGAAACGAAGCCCGAGTTTCTACTGATCACACCCTTCACGCCGGCAAACAAAGACAATCTCATTGGCTTCATGTCGGCACGTTGCGATGGCGATCATCTGGGCCAGCTTATCTTCCAGCACTTGGGCAAGCAAAGTATTGTCTATGGCCCGATGCAGGTGAACGCGCTCATCAATCAGGATCAAACAATTTCAAAAGATCTGACGCTCTGGAACCAGCAAGGGTCACAGGTGCTGCGTGGGCAGACACTGGTCTTGCCAATTGACAGCAGTTTTCTCTATGTCGAGCCAATTTATATTCAGGCGTCGCAGGCCAGCATGCCGCAATTGAAGAAGGTGGCACTGTCCATGGGCAATCACCTGGCATATGCAAATACGTACGAGCAGGCTTTAGGGCAGCTGATCGGCCAGACCGGAGGGAGTGTGCCGTCCAATGATTTGCCGATCAATGGCGGTAGCACCGACCCGGGAATTACGGCAGCAACGAGCGGTCCGCCTCAGCGTACAACAACGGACGCTGCGCAGCTTCTCCAGGAGATCAGAGGTCACCTTAACCGATATCGAGAACTTAGCTCCCAGGGCAAGTGGGGTGAGGCAGGCAAAGAACTCGATGATGTGCAGGGGCTGGTTCAGAAGCAGTAGTAATCAATGAGTGCGCGATCGGGTGCGGCTATAAAGAAACGACGCTCCAAGCAACAGTGCGCCAAGAACGACGAACGCAGTGATGCGGGCCGCGTAGTTCAGTTGCCATATATCGTAAAGGTAAAGTTTGGCAACCACCAAGCCAAGGAACACTGAACCAAGTGAGCGATTAACTGCTGTTGCCTTAGCCAGGCCGAGCGCTAGCAGCGTAATGCCGTAGCTGGCAAGCAGAACCGAAGCCAGGGTGGACGCAGTTGCCCCGGTTGGAAACCACTCGGCAATGGCTCGAGCTCCAGCAATAACCGCGAAGCAGTGGCCAATGACATGAGCGCAAACACGAATTGCTTCGGGAACGACCGAAGTCATCTTTGAGGCTGCAAAGCTTACTACCGACAGCCCGACTGCTAACCAAAAGAATCGGAGATAGCCGTGCGGTTCGATACGCGCGAGAGCCGCAATGAAGATAGCAATCGCGCTGAGACTTAAGAGCGGACGGCTACTCTGCTTTGTCCCAACAAAGAGAGCTTGACCTTGCAATAGCAGCAGGTAAACGGCTTCGACCGTGCTCCAAATCTGGGGTCGCGCCAGCTCAACCAGTTGCGGAGTTAGCAAGGTTCCAAATAAACCCAAGGCTGTTATGGCCACGTTCTTTCGCAGCAGCGATAGCGCCACGGTCGCCTGGCAAAGCAGCAGAATCAGAATGAATGCCGGGACGGCTCCGATCAGCTTGTAGTAGCCATATGCAGCATAAAGCGATATGAAGAGGGCAGCTAATCCGCAACCGGCCAAGCCTTGCGAGAGGATACGTCCCTGGCGGCGATCAATCCACTCGGATGCACCTAGCAGGAGCGCGCCAGTAAGCAGACCAATACCCACTCGCGCAGCCGGACCGATCCAACCACTATCGGCTGCGTATTTGAAGAAGAACAGGATGCCGAGCGCAAGGGTCAACGCCCCGATGCGATTGACAATCGTCAGAGCGAAGGGGGAGTCGGCCGGCTTTGCAGAAATTTCCGGCCTGACCGACGTCAGAGAAAGGCGGTTTTCCAGAGCCGAGACTCGGGCTTGAAGCTCTTCAATCTGACGTTGCAGACCGAGGTTATCGGAGGAGTCAGCCGGCCCCGCCATTGATAGGTGCTACACCAGAACCGGTTCAGCTACGCCGTAGCGCTGGCCGACATACTTCTCAAGGATGTCGCGGAACTCTGCTACGATTGCATCCCCTCGCAGCGTGGTATACAACTTGCCATCTACATAAACGGGTGCTACCGGCGATTCAAAAGTTCCTGGGAGCGAGATGCCGATGTTGGCGTGCTTTGATTCACCCGGCCCGTTAACGATGCAGCCCATGACGGCGACTTTCATTTCCTCGACACCCGTGTATTTCTCGCGCCAGACGGGCATCTGTTCGCGCAAGTAGGTCTGGATTTGATCGGCCATGTCTTGGAAAAATGTACTAGTGGTACGCCCGCACCCGGGGCAGGCAGCCACCTGTGGAGTGAAGCTGCGCAGATTCAGACTTTGCAGAACTTGCTGGCAAACAATTACCTCGTCGGTGCGATCCCCGTTCGGCAGAGGCGTTAACGAAGCACGAATGGTATCGCCAATTCCCTGCTGGAGCAGAACCGAAAGTGCTGCGGTGGTAGCGACAATCCCTTTGGAGCCGAGCCCAGCTTCAGTCAAACCAACATGCAATGGATAATCGCAGCGTCTAGCCAGCATCTCATAGACGTGCACGAGGTCTTGAACATTGCTGACTTTGGCACTCAGGATGATGTAGTCGTGCCGAAGACCAACTTGTTCGGCGAGCTCGGCACTTCGAATTGCGCTCTCGACAATTGCGAGCTTTGTTACATCCATTGCCGTCAGGGGCTCAGGCGACAAGGAGTTCTCATCCATCATCTTCGTGAGTAAGGAGGCGTCCAGCGAACCCCAGTTCACGCCGATCCGCACTGGGCGGTCATATTCAATGGCGGCCTCGATCATTACACGAAAGTTGTCGTCCTGTTTGCGGCCAATATCTACATTACCGGGGTTGATGCGGTACTTGGACAGGGCCCGCGCACACTCGGGATACTTCTTTAGAAGCAGGTGTCCGTTGTAGTGAAAGTCACCAATGATGGGAACATTGACGCCAAAGCTACGGAGAGTATCGACAATCACGGGAACTGCCCGGGCTGCTTCTTCGGTGTTGACCGTGACGCGGACCAACTCCGAACCGGCACGCGCCAGATCCATAATCTGGTTCACGGTCGCTGTGGAGTTTGCAGTGTCCGTGTTGGTCATTGACTGCACCACAATCGGATGGGAACCGCCAACCTTGACTCCTCCAATGTTGACAGTCGCCGAGATCCGGCGTGGCAGAGCGGGCATGTGTGGACTAGAACCTCCGGGAAACCTTCAGTTTACCAACGCAAATACGTGAGGCTGAAAGCTGGGAGTGCGGGGTAGGAAGACACTGGCGGTTTCCGTCAGAAGTCGGTACTGTCCGTACCAGAGAGCTTTAATGGACCATTTGTGCCGCGCACCCACGAGCGGTCATACCGTATTACAGTGTAAGGTTGAACTCGAATGGAGCAATTCTTCACCCCATCCTCATTCTGGGTTCCCGAGTATCAAGCCCCCACTGCTTGGGCTGATCACACGCCCTTTGCTTTCTGGCTGGTAGACGTACTCCGTCCTGCGCGACTAGTGGAGCTTGGAACTCACTACGGCTACTCCTATTTTGCATTCAACCAAGCGCTGAGGCAATTACAGGTCAAGTGTCACTGTTCGGCTGTGGACACATGGACAGGCGATCCTCAATCCGGCTTCTATGGAGACGAAGTATACGAGGCTGTGAACTCTTACAATCGATCCAAGTACCAGGATTTTTCAGACCTTTTTAAGCTTACCTTCGATGAGGCACTAGACGAGTTCGAGGACGGGAGCATCGATCTTCTTCACATCGATGGAAGGCACTTCTATGAGGATGTGAAGCATGATTTCGCCTCGTGGTTACCAAAGCTATCGCGGCGAGCAACTGTCTTGCTTCATGACACGAATGTTTGTGTGAGTGACTTCGGCGTGTTCAGATTGTGGGATGAGCTGAAGAGCCAGTACCCACACTTTGAATTTCTGACCGGCCACGGTTTAGGCGTTCTGGGAGTCGGCTCGGACGTTGCTGAAACGGCGTTGGCCAAACTCTTTGCTGCATCGGCTGATGCCGCCCAAACAGAGTTTATTCGCAGCGCTTATGGACGGCTGGGCTCAGCCATAGCTGAGCAGATTTCACGCGCTACGGTGGAAGCAACTCAATGCGAATCTTACAACCAACTAAAAGATCGCAATAGTAAGTTAGTTGGATTCTACGACGAGCTAAACGCGCGTCACAATGGCCTTTCAGAAGAACACGGGAAATTGGTCACTCTTAATGAAGAGCTGAACGCGCGTCACCAGACCCTAGACCGGATGTACCACTCGCTCCAAAACGAAAGGGCGCGAGTTGAGGACGATTGGCGTAAAACGAGCGCCGCCCTTGCTAGGGCAGAAGCCGAACGCAAGGAAGTTGCGAGCCGATTGTTTCAGGAGCGCGAAGGTCAGCGGCCTTTCGAAGCTGAGTTGGCCGGAGTACGGCACTCGCTGCGAAAACTACAAAAGGAACGTGACCAGCTTGCATCTGAAAACGGCGAGCTTCAGGCAAAGCAAGATCTGCTAGGGAGCCGAGTTTCTACACTTGATGGCGCGTGGCAGGCGTTCAAGCTGAATCGGCCGCACGAGTCAGAAAACGTTAACCACCGCACGGCGCTACTGCCTAAGCCCAGTCTTGGGCTTGTCCGGAAGCGACTGAATACATCTGCTGTTGTAAGTGTAATCTCCGGCTCTGGGCTATTCGACCGCGAATACTACATTCGGCAGAACCCAGATGTAGCTACGTCGAAAGTAGACCCTCTCGAGCATTATGTACGCCGCGGTGCCTTTGAGGGACGCGACCCTCA
Organism: uncultured Bryobacterales bacterium; assembly: GCA_937859895.1. Classification (GTDB taxonomy): domain Bacteria; phylum Acidobacteriota; class Terriglobia; order Bryobacterales; family Bryobacteraceae; genus Bog-105. The sequence goes on from CALMAV010000526.1 coordinate 6,237, forward strand.
TCCGCTATTTAGTTCTAAGTGGTACCTGCAGCAGAATGCCGACGTAGCTGCCGAGGGAATCAATCCGCTTTACCACTATTTAAAAGATGGATTCCGCAAGCAACTAGATCCGCATCCGCTGTTCGATACAGCGCATTATCGTGGACAGGTCGGAGGCGCGTTGCCGAATGACCAACCGGCGTTGCTGCACTTTCTCGCGTCAGCCACCCCCGCTGACCCTCATCCCGTATTTAGCTCCTCATACTATCGATCTCACGATGGGGTGAACGGAGCCAACCCTCTTGTTCACTATGTGGAGGAAGGCTGGAAGCGTAGGTTCGATCCACACCCACTCTTTCAGATTGCTTATTACGCTCCCGCTTCGGAGCAAAACTCGGATATACAGTGCGATCCTCTAGCGCATTACTTGGGCCGCGGCGGCTACGAAGGCAAGAACCCGCATCCGCTCTTTGACAGCGATTGGTATCTGGCTCATAACCCAGACGTAGCTTCTGCGCATGTTAATCCGCTAGCTCACTACTTATGCAGCGGCTATCGCGAAGGCCGGGACCCTTGTGCCCTTTTTGACTCCGCTTACTATCTGCAGCAGAACTCAGATGTTCGCGCAAGTAACTTAAATCCTTTGCTGCACTACCTGGCGAGTGGGGCAACGGAGGGACGGGATCCCTCGTCGCGGTTCCGAACGAGATGGTACGTGCGGAACTACATGGAACCGGGGGATTCGACCAATCCCCTGATTCACTACGTGCACTCAGGCCGGCAGGCAGGCGCGCGCACAGCTCCGACCGAATCAAACGTGACTGGCCGCAAGCGAATCATTTTCGTTTCAGGCGAAGGATCGACGCCGGGTCACCAATATCGCGTTTCGAACCTCTCGAGTGCTCTTCCACCTAGCTACTTCGACGTCGTCGTGATCAAAGATTCGGAGCTTCTACAGCGAGTGCGTGAAACTGTCGAGGCCGATGTCATTTGGATTTGGCGCGCCACTTACTCAGAGCTAATTCACCGAGTAATTGAAAATGCGCGAGACGCGAAAGCCAAAATCATTTTCGACGTTGATGACTTGATGTTTCGCCCCGATCTGGCAAAAACATCGGTGATCGATGGCATCAGAACGC
>CALMAV010000527.1:0-1703 GCA_937859895.1 uncultured Bryobacterales bacterium
GTGTAAATGGTAAGAGTCGAACCGGATGTCACTACGTAGTCATCAAACGAGGTTTGTAGATTCAGTGTTTGCTCTTCCGTCTGATACTGGGAGTTCTGATTACCTGTGCTGCCGTCCAGTGCCTGCTTGGCGGAGAACTGGGCACTGGCATTGACACAATCGCCGAGCTCACAATTGCCCGCTTCAAATGCTAGGCCCGTCTTCTCTGTGGAGGCAAAAGACCAAGTGGTGGAATGGCTCGTGGCGGAGCTGATGCCGTTCGACGTTGTGGACTGATAACCAGAAAAGAAGGCGCTTGGAGACGCAGTGAAGTTGAATAGCGTAAGCTTTTCAGAATTCTGAACGTCAGGCACCGCGTCGACGTGCATTGGCGGTGCGGCCAAAATAACATCCGGCTGCTTGCGATTCGAGATGACGGAAATGATCGGTTCTCCCAAAACGAGAGATCGCCCTTGCACATCGGTAGCCACGATCGGAAGCCCAAAATATTGTGAGCCCAGAGGAGTCTGGCTGTGATTCTGAAAAGTATTCCCGAAGACTTCGGCAATCGCGAACTCGCCTCCAGCGGTCGCGGGTGGGTCCACGTTGTAGATATGCACTCCCAAATTCCCGCTGTCATCGGTGGACGATATGGCGATCTGGAGTTTGCGGCTGGGCTGGGTCTTGCTCGGATCGGTCAAATCAGGTTCCATGCGATTGAAATTACCGATTGTTAGACCGGACGCATATTCCATTTCAGTGAGATCATGTTCGCCAGACTCTTTCCAGCTGAGGTCCGGGTTGAACGTGTATAGGTGCAGGTGACCGCATTCTTTACAGTGACCGCTTTTAGCCTCGATAACGACTTGATCGTAAGAGGAGTTCGGGTCAAAGTGTCCGGACCTTACAAACAGTTCGGTAGATTTGTCATTACCAAGTGGTACCTGGAAATCAACTTCTTCGTACTTGGCAAGCTTTGGTTGCAAGCCATCAAAGTCGTAAGAGGCAAGAATCGTCTTCCGAGGCGGCTTTAAGAAATTGTCAGAGCCTATGATGAAGACCTGATCATGGGTTGAGGAAGCGAACCTCCCTGCAGCGATGGAGGCTGTCGGGTAGTTAAACGAAATTAGCTCGTGAGAATCGTCGGAGTCTACCCTGCTTTTTAGCAATAATGTCTGTGGGTCTACCTTGTATACAGAAAGATTGTAGTCAGACACCACTGCAATTTCCGGCTGACCATCTCCGTCGAAATCGCCCACCGCGAAGGGGAGAGGACTGTCACCTAAGTTGAACTTAGGATCGACAAGTCGAATGCCAGCAGAGGGGCGCCTTGGATCAACAGCAGTGACGATGTAGAAGCCATTCGTGGTTGAGATTGCAACGTCTTGAAAGCCGTCGTTGTTAAAATCACCAACCGCGGATTGATCTGGGATGTATTGAATATACGGCTGGGCATCGGGGATAGAGACCGAAGACGAGGTCTTTGAGACAGGATCCAGGACTGTTATTGTGTGGTCGTTCTCATTGGAAAGAATGAGCACCTGATACGGAAGATCAAACATTTTGGCGGAAATCAATGCCTGCGTGTTTGCACGGTCGATTCCTGGGAGCGAGTAGACGTCGGAGTCCTTAATCTGAAGTTTGCCAGTGACAGGCGCTACTAGGCCGCCAATCACCAAATCCTGGATCTGTAAGAGGGTGCGCCGGCCGTTCAGTATGTCCTT
>CALMAV010000527.1:1713-4867 GCA_937859895.1 uncultured Bryobacterales bacterium
CATCTGCGCATCGCTCGCTGCCGCTGGCAACTTCCTTCTTTCCCTCCACCACCGTTGGTGAATAATAATGAATCGGCGATTGCGCAGTAACAAGAGCAGGCATTGCCATTGCAACGAGGCAAGCCATCAGATTTCTGTACTTGCCTAGCCGGCCTTGCATTTTCCCCCCTGATTCAAGTTCATTCCATCTTCCTGACTTGGTTCTATAGCCCAGCATCTAAGGTCTCGCTTTCTGAAAATGCGGTGGAGTCGGGTTATTGCACTCTGGTGAACACGCCATTACCTTCGGTCGCCAAGTTGTCGATTTGAAGCTGGTCGCCACCCTGATAACGGAAGGTAAGGCCATGTACGCTGATTCCGCTTTCGGCCTCATACCGAAAGGTGAATAGGTCTCCATCCCAGTGCTGAAGAGCGTAGATGGTGCTGCGGGCTGGAAGACGCAGATAGAGCTGTCCTCGCTCGGCAAAAACCTCGATCACTCCGTAGTAGGAGTTCTGGTAATGACCAATGTAGGCGCTGCTTGGCTGAGGCGATACTGGCGACGCAGGAGGCTCGATATGCGCGTAGTCGGTTGGTGCACTGTCCGAAGCTGCGATGGCTTGCTTAAAGATGTCCCCATAGAACTGGAGCCAGTCCTTTTGAGGACTGCCCAGTTTCACCAGATCGAAGAAGTGGTGCGTGACGGCTTCTGCCAAACCGGTGGGTTGGGCATTAGTAAGAACCACAATTCCCAGTTGCAGTGAAGGCTGAAGCATAAGAGTGGTGCCGGTGCCGGTACGAAAAGCGCCGCTATGCGAAAGCAGCAAATTACCGTCTGCATCGTAATCGACGTTCCAGCCCAGTCCGTAATAAGCTGGGCCGCGCGTGGTCTCGTTGATGCCGATCACAATTTGTTGCTTGTGCGTTTCGGCCAGAGCGCGAGATGCAACAACCTGGTCGCCATCCACCCGGCCACCGGAGAGATGCAAGCGAAGTAATTGCACCATGTCGTGCACATTCGACGTGGCTCCTCCGGCTGGCGCTTCGGAGTCGGGCTCACGGCGGTAGCGCGCCTTCGCTTGGTTACCGATCAGAACGTGCATTGCTGCTTTATCGGACCGGTTGTCGAAATCGGAAGAGCGATAGCTGGTTGACGTCATCCCCAAGCGCCGGAATAAGCGACGCTCGGCGTAGGCTTCCCACACCTGACGGGTCCGGCTGACGCCTGCCAGCGCACCTTCCGTGTAGGGGAAATTCGAATACGTGTAGGTTTGGCGGAATTTCCCGGAAAACGGCAGAAGCCGCATGCGCGAGAGGATCTCAGGCCGGCTGAAACCCAGCTCCTCCAAAACATCACCGGCCGATTCGGGCAGTCCGGACCGATGGGACAGAAGGTCACGAATGGTCAGCTGCGCTTCTACTTCCGGATCAGAAAGGTGGAAAGTCGGGTCGAGCTCGGCCACACGATCGTCCCAATCGACAAACCCGTCACCAACAGCTGTAGCGACGACGGTGGACGCAATCGGCTTTGAGACAGAAGCCAGGTGGAACACCGTGTCCGCAGTCACCGGATCCGCTGCTTCTACCGAGCGCACCCCGAACCCTTGCAGATAGATCACCTGATCGCGATAGACCACGCCAACCGCCACCCCAGGGACATGCATCTTGTCCATACTGTCCTTCACAAATTGCGTGAGGGCCGGAAGCTTTGAAAAAACGGGCGGCTGTGGGCGGGCAGAGTTTTCGCGGGCAGCAGTGGTGAAAGAGAGCGCAAGCAAGCCGAGGAGCGAAGCGCAGAGAAAGCGGCTCATAGAGCGGCGGTTCTCCCAACTACTGCCGGCCAAGTCTCTAGTGAGAGCCGATACTGATTCTGTTGGTTGGGCTGTTTGTTGGCGTTGTCCATCGGATAGCTCATTGAGTGATGTGCTTCTCATAAAATGCTTGTATGAGAAGTTTCCGAGATTGATCCCCGTTCGACAATGACGAGAATCACTCATCGCCGGTGAGTAACGCTACTCATAGGCTGGTTGCCAAATGTTGCTCTTACTAATCGAACAGCTTTCCCAGATGCAGATCTCCGCGTGGAAATGCGTGATTTGCAGGCTTTTTCTGGTCGGGCTCTTGCTGGGCTGCTCTCTACTTCAGTGTGCGAAACAGCGGGTTTGGTCCGTTACTCTTGAGACTCACCGGGAGTACCAGATTGATGTTTGGACCACCGAAAACGGACTTCCACAGAATGACGTCATCGGCGCCTGCGAGACGTCAGACGGTTACCTCTGGCTGGCAACCATGGACGGTCTTGTGCGCTTCGACGGTATGCGGTTTGTAACCTTCGAGAAAGGGGTTCGGCCCGGGATCGTCAGTAACCGGTACACGTCCTTCTATTGTTCCCCTTCTCGCGAGTTTTGGGCCGGGACGGCCAGCAGCGGTGTGACCAACTACCGTAACGGACGCTTCACCACCTACAGCGTTCCCGACGGCTTGCCGTCCGGGGCTATCGGCGGCCTCGCGGGCGATGGGCGTGGTCGGGTGTGGGTGATATCGAACGGCCGGATCTTCGAGTGGATCGACCCTTCCTGCCACTTTGTCCCTTTCCCTACGCCGGCCCTGGGCTACGGCTTCTTTCCCAACGAGCCATATGGATTCGTCAGCATGAATGACGAGAAGATGCGTATCTTTCTGAAAGGCGAGGTGGCCGATTATCCTCTGCCGAAAGGCTGGCCTGGTGACGCCTCGGCGCAAGCAGGTCAGGACTTGGTGGGAGACCTATGGCTCACTTCGGCTAACGGGAATTATGTACGTTTTCATCACGGCGCGTGGTCACCCATTCGGCAAGCCGATTTTCACCAGCCCAATGCCAACTTCGTAGACTCGGAATCCGATTTCCATGATTCTCGCGGTCGGATCTGGCGTACAGCCGTGGCCTCTCATTTGGGCAGCTTCGGCATCCGTTATATCCAGGTTCCCTCCCAAGGAGCCACACGGCGCATCCCCTTTCGAACGCTGTATGAAGACCGCTGGGGGAGTATTTGGCTGTGTACCGACGGCCAGGGTCTCTATCGCATTCGGGACCCGAGCATTCAGATGCTTTCCCGCGCGGAAGGCCTTCCTGACAGCAATATCTACCCCATCTATCAGGATCGTTCCGGCGCAATCTGGATCGGGACCTGGGATG
>CALMAV010000528.1 GCA_937859895.1 uncultured Bryobacterales bacterium
GTGTGGAGGTCTTTGGACGCATGGATAAAGCGACACCGGAAGAGGCTGCACGGAAAGGAATCGAAGCTTCGAACGCTGTTTTTCGAAAGGCCGGCATTCCAGTCTAGGCCCTGCCCTATTGTCAGCGAAACAGGTCCATCTGCTGCAACGGCGTAGCCTTCTTCCGTTCACGCCGGTCATCGGCCGCAGTTCGCCCGCCCAGACTCGGCGAGATAGCTCGCTCATGCTTTAGGACACGCGCGAAATTCGCTTCTGGTTCCAAACGTTGTTCTACGCGTCTTGTCAGCCCATCGAGCCGCTTGAAGCCTTCAATCTTTTCGGTCCGATCTAACTTAGCAGCGTGAAGCGAGCGCCGCAGAACACTTAACGTCTCGTCATAAGTCTTCAGCGGAACAGGAAACGGGTGCCCGTCCTTCCCGCCTAGCGCAAACGAGAAGCGGGCCGGATCCTTGAATCGACTTTGAGCACCATGCACCACCTCGGCTACCAGCGCCAGCGACTGAAGCGTGCGCGGCCCAATGTTTTCCAACAGCAGAAGCGAGGCAAAATCACGCAGTTGCTTTTCATAGCTGACTGCCAGCACGGCGCCTAATCGTTTCAAGTCCACATCCTCCGCTCGCACCTCATGATGACGGGGCATAACTAGGCGCTGAGGAAGCAGGCGCTGCAGTTCGGCGAGTGTTTGACCCGGATCAGACCCGGCAATGGTAAGCAGCGCTTCCTGGGCCGGCCCGGCTCGACCATCTACCAGGTTCAGAATTTTCCCGCGGTTGGCCCCAACAATGGCCGAATGCGGCTCGCGGGTGAAGCGGTCCTCATCAGCGAAATTGCGAACCTTCTCCGAGTGCCAGTGGTAGCGCCGCGCCAATCCGCTGCCCTCATTCAGTCCCTGCTGCACGACTGCCCATTGCCCGCTTTCGCTCACGATAAAGCTATGCAGGTAGATCTGAAATCCGTCACCGATCGCGTTGTTATCGATCTTGGCAGTGAGGCGGCTTGTTCTCACCAGCTCATGGCCGTTCAGACCCCGCCGGGTTGCCAATGCCAGTAACTCATCGGGAGTCCGGCGTGACTGCTTGCCTCGGCCGCCACAAACGTAGAGCCCTAAATCGCGCTCACGCCCACGCAGGCCGCGTTTTAACGCGCCTAGCACGGAAGTGGTGATACCGGAGGAGTGCCAATCCATTCCCATGACGCAACCGAACGACTGGAACCAGAACGGATCGCTGAGCCGTGAGAGAAAAGCATCGGCCCCGTACTCCGCAACAATGCACTCGGCGATGGCCGTTCCCAGCTTTTCCATGCGCAACGAAAGCCAGGGAGGCACACGCCCACCGTGCAACGGCAGGTCGGTAATCCCGGATCTTTTCATCGCTCCTTCTGATGGTACCGGGGCGACCCTCTATGCTTTGATTGCATGGATGCGCGAGCGGAATACATGGGGCGGCGAGAGCGCTGGCACTCCACCCAAACGGTACAGGAGCAGTTGTTTATACGCATCGGAAACTGGCGCCTGCTGCTCGGCATCACCGAAGGGTTGCTTGCGTACTTAGTCTTCGGACCTCACCTGGTAGCGCCGTGGACGCTGGCCATTCCCGTTCTGGCCTTCATCGGTCTTGCTGCCTGGCACTCAAGAGTGTTACGGCGCAAGACACTGGCGGGAAGGGCGTTGGCCTTTTACGATGGCTGTCTTGCCCGTCTAGATAATCGCTGGGTGGATAAGCTGGAAACCGGACAACGATTTCAGAATCCAGCCCATGTCTATGCAGATGACCTCGACTTGTTTGGGAGAGGCAGTCTCTTTCAACTAATCTCCAATAGCCGGACGACAGCAGGAGAGCAGACTCTCGCCGATTGGCTCTTAGCGCCTGCCTCTCAGGCCGAAGCATTAGCGCGTCAGGGAGCGATTGCGGAACTCTCCACCCGCCAGGACTTGCGCGAAGATTTGGCGTTGTTGGGCGAAGACATCCACGCATCGTTGTCGGTCCATCAGATTGAAAGATGGGGCGGAGCTCCGATTGTACGCTTCAGCCCTTGGCTCCGCGTGCTGGCTGCTGTCCTGGGCACGGTCAGCACTGTCTGCCTATTTGCCTTCTTTGCACAGGCAGTTCGTCCTTGGCAACTGCTAGGGCTGTTCGCTTGTGATGCGCTAATGATCTTTGCGCTGCGTTCCCGCGTTGACCGCGTCTTACGCGCCGCCGAAACTCACGGGCATTCACTCCAGGTTTTCTCGCTCCTGCTGGAGCGCTTGGAACGCGAGTCATTCACTTCGCCGTACTTACAAAGCCTGCGCGCCTCATTGAATGTTGAGGGCAAGCCTGCTTCGGCTCGCATTAAAAGCCTCAGCCGCTGGACGGACTTCCTCGATTCCAGCGATCACCTGCTTGTCAAAGCCATCAGGCAGCCACTGCTCTGGCGGGAACAGATTGCCATGGGCCTCGAATCGTGGCGGAGTACGTCGGGGCCGGCGATTGGCACATGGCTGCGCGCGGTGGCTGAGCTTGAGGCACTCTCCTCTTTGGCCACACTCGCCTATGAACGGCCACAGTGGGGCTTTCCGAATTTACTAGACAGCGCCGATCCGGTCTAT